>JBFZBV010000329.1:0-3203 GCA_041308285.1 Planctomycetota bacterium
TTCCGATCTCTTCGTGTTCAACTGGAAGGGCGAATGCGCCTGGGAAGGGCACGACCCGGCCGGCATGGAATCGGCCGCCGAGGTCGAGCTCAAGACGGCCCCGGACTGGCTCTCAGGTCCGAGGAAGTTCGAGAAGGTCAAGGCCGAGGCGAAGAAGATTGCCGCGAGGTCCGGCATGGGCTCCGCGGCCAAGGATCTGCGCAAGAAGGCCGTCGGCGAGAACGAGCAGGAGAAGGACGAGGCCGGGGAGCTGCTCGAGCGGCTCGAGCAGTACGCGGCCAGGATGATGAAGTGCGCCGAAGCCAAGGCCTCCGAAGGCGATCCCCTCGGCGCCATCGAGATCTGGAAGGGCCTGGCCAAGGATTTCAAGGGCGACGAAATCGGCGATAAGGCCGCGGCGGCCGAGAAGGAGAAATCCGCCGACCCGGCGTTCAAGAAGGAAATCGAGGCCGGAAAGGCGTTCGAAGCGATTCAGAAGGCCGTCGACAAGATGGACCTGCCCGGCAAGGGCGAGGACGCGGACAAGTGGAAGAAGAAGAACGCCGCCGCCCTGGCCGGCCTCGCAGGCGCGTTCAAGAAGATTGAGGGCAAGTACGGGGACACCAAGGTCTGCGAGAGGGCGCGCGCCTTCCTCAAGATTCTCGGGATGTCCTGAAAACGGCCTTTCTCCGGTATCGAACCGGGCGGGACGGCGCCGCCGCATGGCGGCGTCCTCGTCAACCGGCCTTTCCCCGGGCTCCGGGCAGGGGCATGCACGAGCCCTGCCGCCTCCATCAGATCGCAGGTCGGGCCTTGACGCTCTTTATGACGACTCCTCCGGACTTGTCGTCGTGATCCAGGACGAGTATTCCATGCGACGCCGCCTCTTCCAGCATCTGTCCGAAAGACCTGAACCCGTAGTACGCCTCGTTGAAGCCCGGCTTGCGGCGCTTGAGGGTCTGCTTAATCATCGATCCCCAGATCTTGTCCCCCTCGCCGCGCTCGGCCAGCAGGGCCTCGTAGGTCTGGACGATGAGTTCGAACGCCTCGGTCTTCTTCTCCGTCCCGGGGACCGAGGGCTTGGGCTGCGGCTTTCTGAGGGGCCTGCGGCCCGAGACCGGCTTGGAATCCGTTACATGCGCAGGCTCGTTGCGGATGAGGTCGTCGTAGTAGATGAACTCGTCGGTGTTGGCGATGAGCAGGTCCGAAGTCGAGTTCTTGACGCCCACGCAGATTACGAACTTGTTGTTTTCGCGTAGCTTGCTGACCAGCGGCGAGAAGTCCGAGTCGCCGCTCACAATCACGAACGTGTCCACGTGCTCCTTGGTGTAGCAGAGATCCAGGGAGTCCACCACCATGCGGATGTCCGCCGAGTTCTTGCCCGACCGGCTCACGTGCGGGATGTCTATGAGCTCGAAGGACGCCTCGTGCATCGGGGCCTTGAACTCCTTGTACCGCCCCCAGTCGCAGTACGCCTTCTTCACTATGATGTTCCCCTTGAGCAGCAGCTTCTCGAGGATCTTGCTGATGTCGAAACGGGCGTAGTTCGCCTGGCGCACGCCCAGCGCCACGTTCTCGAAGTCGCAGAACACCGCCATGCTCTTAGTGTCGTTCTGGCTGCTCATCTCTATTCTCCACAAACCCCGGCGCGGCCCGGCGGGCCGCTCCTGCGGTTTATACCACGCGCTCCGCGCCCGATGGAAGGAATATCTCCGCCGTCGCGGAGCGGCGCGGCCGTCGGACGGTCATTCCCCGGAGCCGGAGGGTCCGGGTCCGGGGAGCTCCAGGAACATAGCGTCCCCGTACGAGTGGAACCTGTACTTCTGCTCCACCGCCGCCCGGTACGCTTCGAGAGTGCGGCCGACGCCTGCGAAAGCGGCCACGAGCGCGATTAGGGTGCTTCCCGGCAGGTGGAAGTTCGTGAGCAGGGCCGACACGGCCCTGAACCGGTACGGCGGCCTGATGAAAAGGCCGGCGCTGAACCGGCCGGCGGCGATGCAGCCCCGGCCGGCGGCGCTCTCCAGGCACCTCGTCGTCGTCGTGCCGACCGCGACGATTCTGCGGCCCTCGGCAAGGGCGGCTGCAATCTCGAGAGCCGCATCATGCGTTATCTCGCACTCCTCGGCCTGCA
The DNA here is from genome assembly GCA_041308285.1 of Planctomycetota bacterium. Lineage (GTDB taxonomy): Bacteria > Planctomycetota > JAKEIC01 > JAKEIC01 > DYIT01 > PPR-0505. The sequence continues at coordinate 2,111 of JBFZBV010000329.1, forward strand.
TCTCGTGGTCGTCGAGTTCCTCGCACTCGACCGGCTTGAACGTGCCGGGCCCGACGTGGAGGGTGACCGCCGTCACTCCAAAGCAGGACGCCGCGGCTCTCGCAAGCGTCTCGCTGTCGAAGTGAAGCCCCGCAGTCGGAGCCGCAATCGACCCGTCCCGCGCAGCATAGACCGTCTGGTAGCGCTCCCGGTCCCTCTCGAGATCCGCGTCGCCCTCGAACGGCCTCTTTATGTACGGCGGCAGGGGAGGCCTTCCGTGGCGGAGAATCCCGGGCCACCCGCACTCCGGAGCCCTGAGAATCCACCTGCCTCCGCCTATCTTCTCCTCCGCCGCAATCAGGACGCCCGAGTCCTCCAACTTGAACCTCTCCCCGGGCTCGATTCTGCCGCGCGACGCGAGCATGACCTCCGCCAGCCCCCCGCCGATTTCCCTCACGAAGAGAATCCTCACGGCTCCGCCCGTGCTCCTCCTCGCGTGCAGGCGCGCGGGTATCACGCGCGTATCGTTCAGCACCAGGAGGTCGCCGGGGCCCAGGAGCGACGGGAAGTCCCCGAACCGGAGGTGCCTCATCCCGCCTGCTGCAGGAAGATGCATTAGCCTCGAGTCCGGCCTGCGTTCGGCCGGGCGCTGGGCGATGAGTCCGGGAGGCAGGTTATACTCGAGAGCGCTTTTCTCCACGTCCACACCGCCAGAAAGGGCTTCCGCGCCGCGCGGGGCAGATGAACGGACCAGGTCCAATTATCGTCGCAGGCGCGGAAGATGCAACACATCCGATTGGGACGGCCGCAGTTGGAGCCGGGGAGCACGGGCGGATATGAACATGCCGGGCGCGTTTTCCGGGACGAACGGCTCGATTGAGATCGCCGCAACCCTCCTGGCGAGCCGCTCCGGACTGCATGCAAGCGGCCCGGCGGCCCTGCTTCGCGCGATTCCCGCCGATTCGAAAGCGCAACGCCCCGGCGATGAAGAGTCGCGCGCGGAATCGTTGATTTGCTCGGCACGCGCCGCGCCCTCGTTCCTCGGGCACGGCCCGTGCACGAGCCGCAAGTCTCGAACCCCGCGCCTGGAATGCCCGCATGTTCACCTCCATCC
>JBFZBV010000330.1:0-4407 GCA_041308285.1 Planctomycetota bacterium
CGAAGTCCAGTCCGGAATCGGACGTGATGTCGATAATCGCGATTTCGAACAGGACCTGCGGCCTCCTCATGTCGAGCCTGGCCACGACCTTGGCAATCTCATCGTGCAGGTAGTTGGGGGCGACGATAATGAGCGAATTCAGGTTTATGTCCGGCACGATGACCGGCTTGCCGGAGTACGTGTACTCCCTGGTTTCCGGCGCGGCCTTCCCCGCCGCGGGGGTCTTTCCGCCGCCCTCCTCGTCATCCTCCTCCTCCGGCTTCCCGCCGCCCGGCTCCTCGCCCACGGGCTGGTACGATCCGCCGGACGGCCGGCCTTCGACCCTTCTCGTGCTGGAGCCCGAGGTCCTCGGCTGCGTCGAGGATCTGTTCCTGCTGCCCGACGAGGCGGGAGTGCGGGCCGAGGCGGACGGCGTGGAGACCGTAATCTCGAAGAGCCCGCCCAGCGTCGCGGCCACGGTCTGCGCGTCGGTGTTCTTGAGCTTGTAGAAGTGGATGGACATGCGCTCCTGGACGCCGAGGAAGTTGAGCTTGCCCAGGATCTTGTCGACTTCCGCGTGGATTTCCGCCGGGGCGTTCACGATTACGGACCCCAGGGCCTCGTCGGGGATGATGACCGGGTCCACGCCGAACTTCTTGGCCGACTTCGAGGCCGGCCTGGCCGTGCGCCTCTGCGAGCTCGACCCGAGCGGGATGTTGAAGATTTGGGAGAGCGTCTGCGCCGCGGCCGTCACGAGCTCGTTGTCCACCTCGTAGAACCTGAGCTCGTTGTCCCTCGGGCCCATGACGTCGATTTTGGCCACGGCCTTCTCGATTTCCTCCTGCACGTCCGGGGGCGCCACGACGATTATCGAGTTCAGGTTGTCGTCCGGGATGATGACGCGCTCCTTGGTGAGCTTTCCCTGCTCGGATTCGTCCCACCACCAGTTCCTGCGGAACGAGTTCGTCGGCGAGCCCATCTGAATCCCGAATATCTGGCTCACTATGTTCGCCGTCTCGGTGATGTCGGTGAACTTGATTGCGTAGTACTTGAGGACGTTCGCGCCCGGGCCCTCGACGTCGAGGTTGTCCACGACCTCGGCGACTTCCTTCTGGATTTTCTCCGAGGCCACGACGACGATTGAGGACATCTCGACGTTCGGCAGGATTATCGCGTTCTTGTCGGGCTGCTGCTGCTGCTGGTTGCGGCGGCGCCACCAGTTCCACCCCGACTGGGACGATTCGCCCACCGAGATGCCGAAGATGTTGCCCAGTATCTCGGCGATTTCGTCCACGGGGGCGTGCTTGAGCTTGTAGTAGCGCACGACCTTCGCCCCCGGGCCCTGGACGTCTATCTTCCTTATCACCTCCGCGACCTCGACCTGGAGCTTCTCCGGCGCCACGACGATGAGCGTGCTCAGCGCCTCGTCCGGGATGACGACGGCCTCCTTGGATATCTCCGGCTGGGCCCCCCTCACCCGGCCGCGGGAGCCCGGCCTCCCGGCCCCGGCCTGGGTCATGGACCCGAGGCTCAGGTTGAAGACCTGCGTCACAACCCTCGCGGCCTCGTGTATGTCCGCGAACTCGACCGGGTAGTACTTGAGGACGTTCTCCTCGGGGCTCTTCGCGTCGAGGTCGGCGATGATGCCCTCTATCTCATCGTGTACGCTCCTCGATGCGACGACTATCACCTTGTGCTGCTCGCTGTTCGGCACGATGACGGCGTTCTTGTCCGCCTTCGACGTCACCCTCGGCGTCCTCCCCCTCCTCCACCAGCCGGACGCGGCGGACGACACGGCCTGGTTCACCGTGATGTCGAAGATGCTGCCGATGGTGTTGGCTACGTCGTCGGCGTCGGCGTTCTTGAGCTCGTAGAACTTGATGACCTTCTCGCCCACGCCGGCTACGTCAATCTTCGCCAGGGCCTCGCGAATCTTCTCGTGGGTCTCGGCGTCCGCCACGACGAGCAGGGTGTTCAGGTTCTCGTCCGGAATCACCACGCGGTCCACCGCGAGCCTGTCTTCCTCTCCCTTGCGGCCGGGCCTCCTGGCGCCCGCCGCGCCCTGAATCCTCGACATGTCGGCGTCGAGGGCCAGCCCGAAAAGCTCGGAGATGATTTTCGCTGTCTCGTGCAGGTCGGTGTGGAGGATTTCGAAGTACTTGAGCACGCTGTCCGTCGGGCCCGGGACGTCCAGGTTCTGGATGACGACCGCGATCTCCTCGTGCGCCTTCGCGGGCGCGACGACGATGAGCTTCCCCGTGTCGTCGTCCGGGATGACCGCGGCGATTTTCTTCTGCTCCGGCGCGGCCTGCGGCTGCGGAGGCTGGCCCTGCTGCGGGGGCTTCTGCTGCTTCGGCCTCGCCGCCCGCTGGCCGACCGTCGACGAGATGCCGAATATCGAGGAGACCACCGAGGCGACCGACGACGGGTCCGCGTACTTGAGCTCGTAGTACTTCACGACCTTCTTCGTGGGGTCTACGATGTCCAGTCTCGCCACGAGGTCCTTCACGAACTGCATCTTCTGTTCTTCGGCGGTCACCACAATCGAGCCGAGGCGCGATATCGGAATCAGCGTGATGGGCGTGTACTGGCTCCCCGCGAACTGGATTATGGTGCCGGGCTTGCGCTGGGCCAGACGCTGAATCTGCTGCTGAATCTGCTGCTGCACGATCTTCGCGCCCGCCTGGTTCTCGATTGCTATCAGCGGCGCGATTTCCTCGACCAGGTCCAGCGGATCTATGTTCTCGAGCTTGATGGTCTCCGTCTTGACCTTGGGCCCCTCCTTGTCCACGAGTTCCAGTATGGACACGAGCCTCCTCACGTTGTCCGAATAATCCGTGATTCGCAGGAGCTTCGTGCCCGGCACGGCCACGATGCCCTCCGCCAGGGTGGTGAGCGACCCGAGCACGGACGCGACCTCGACCGGGTCTATGAACTTGAGCTCGAAGAGGAGCGTGACGACGTCGTCGCCGGGCCTCAGCGCCTCGAGGTCCGCCCTCGTGAACGTGGGCGTGGGCCTCCGCAGGGCGGACTGGATGTCGACAATCTTGTGTATCTCCGCCCCCTTGGCGCCGGTGACCACCAGCGCGAGGCCCTCCACCTCCAGGATCGAGCGGAACATGGGCAGGACCTCGCTCAGGGGTATGGCCTCGGACGAGAACAGGGACGTCATCTTGTTCGCGACGAGGGCCTCGTCGAAGAGGTACCTCTTGCCGGTTATCTTCTCCATCGCCTTAATAATTTCGCGCAGGGAGACGTTGTTGAAGTTAATCTGGATCGTCCCGTCCTTGCGCTCGGCGGTCGCGGCTCCGTCGGCCTCGGATTCGGATCCGCCCGCCCCGCCCCCGGCCGGCGGAGGCGTCTCCTGGCCGTACACGGCCGATGCGAGCGCGCAGGCAATCAGCAGGGCCGACAGTAGAAACGCAGGATATCTGCTCATGGGTCCTCCATAGCCCGGACTGGCCGGACTGTTTCCCCAATTCGAATCCCTATCCCGAAGGGCTGACCCTCAGGGATATGTTGTCCTTCGTGTACCCCGTGATTCCCGTTATGAAAGCGTTGACTTCCTCGCCCATCGTCCTCAGGGCGGAGTCGATGCCGTCGAACTTCTCACGGCCCAGCTCGTCACTGGACTTGATTGTGATTTCGGCAATCACGCCCTGGCCCGAGAAGAACACCCTGGCCGTCCTGACGAAATCGTACGTCAGGATTTTCCGGGTGATTTGATCCTTCTTGGCCTGGATTTCCAGGAGCGCCTCGAGCTGCCGCTGGTTTGCCTCTTTGCGCTGCTCCTCGGGGCTGCTGCCGCAACATGAGATAAAGCAAAGAGATACGGCCAAGGCGAGATGAAAGGGTCTCGAGTTCAAATGGAGTCTCTGCCCTAAAAAGTCCCCCCCCCTCACCATTGAACGGTTTTCGCGGCCCGAAGTTCACGCCTGCCCCGTTCGCGTCCCATCCCCAACCGACCATCCGGAGGATTAACACTCCAGGGCGGGCCGCGGACCGGCGAAACCGACCCCTCTCGAATAACAAGTCAATTGTATTAGATATTTTTCGCAAATCCAACATCAAACTCGGCTATGTGGCCCTGAGAGCGCAGGGACGGCCTGCGGATGCAGCCGCCCCCGGAGCGTAGCCCGCCGAAGTCGCCTCGAATACGTCAGGACGAAGGCGGGTTGGGGCGCATATGCGACGATCACGGCACAGAGTGCCGTGGCTACATAGACGCTCCCGCGGATGCAGCCGCCCCACTCAGTTGGGGCGAAGATCACGTCCCGCGGATGTAGCCGCCCCACTCAGTTGGGGCGGATATCCGAAGATCACGGCAATCCGCCTTCGCTTTGATGTATTGCTTGTAGCTTCGGCGGACAGGCTCCGTGCCGTGGCTACATAGACGCTCCCGCGGATGTAGCCGCCCCACTCTGCTGG
>JBFZBV010000331.1:0-14011 GCA_041308285.1 Planctomycetota bacterium
GAAACCCCATTGCTTCTGTCAGCCTGATGATTGGGGAGAAGAGACAAGAATCGAATCTGAGATTCGCGGCGGAGGCCGGGCCCCCGGCGGTTTCGAGGAAAGCAAATCCGGTGACCGCCGCCATAATACCGGCTTGACGATATCGATTGGGAAGAACATAGGAAAAGTTGGAAATCTCCTCGGATGAAGGATTTACGACTCTTATAAAGGACAGTACAGGTTGGGCAAACCTGCCACATTCGGCCCGGCGGGAATAGTCAATACATCCGGAATTCACGCCAATCGGACGATTTCTTGTCTGAATGGCCAGTTCCGCGCCCGCCGACCTGGATAAGAACCGTCAATTCTCCCCTGAAGGCGGATGAAGAGATTCGCCTGGAAAGGAGCATCATCGAGAGCCTTCCGTTCGGCCCGGAAAAATGGGCAGCCGGACTCGGCAAATGACCGGATTTGGTCATGCACGGGAAGCGATATAGCCGCTCTTTTTACCCGCCAGGAAAGCCGCCGCGGCGACGGCCGCCGGCCCGGGCATGCCCCCGCCGATTGCGCGGCCGTCGAGGGAGAGGAGCGGCATCGGACCGGAGAGGGAATTCGTCAGGAAAGCCTCCTGCGCGCCGTGCAGCTCCTCGAGAGTGAACTCCCCCTCCCGGACTTCCGAGCCCGCAAGCGACCCCGCGGACAATATCTGCGCCCTGGCAATCCCCGGAAGCACGGGACGCGACAGGGGGGGCGTCAGGATGAACCGCCCCAGGCGGGCGAAGAGGTTGCTCGCCGTCGCCTCAATGGGCTTCCCGTCCGAGGACAGCGCAATCGACTCGCGGCAGCCGGCTTCCCGGGCTCTTCTCCTGTCGAGGACGTTCGGCAGGTAATTACCCGTCTTGTGCATCGCCGGGATGAACCGGTCGGGACGCCTGACGTCCGAAGTCACGGCATGGACGCCCGCGTTGAAATCCGCATCGGACGGCGGGCGGAACTCCTCGAGTTCCATCGCGAGGCTCGAATCCTCAGGCGGCTGCGACCAGTCCGCGCCGCGGGCCGGGGGTCCTGCGAGAAGCGTAATCCTGAGCCTTGCCGTCTCCGGGATGCCGTTCGCGCGGATGAGAGCTGCCGCGGCTTTTTCGACGCCGTCCCCGCCCAGGGGGAAGGGGATGCCGAAAAAGCGGGCGGATTCCGTCATGCGGGCGCAGTGAGCCTCGATGAACATCGGGCAGCGGCCGAATGTCGGCAGGGTCTCGAAGAGGCTCAGGCCGAACCTGACGGCCAGGGCGTGCGGCCGTATCCCCGTCAGGCCCCTCTGAAGGAATTCCCCGTCGAAATAGACGATGTCGAGCGGCTCACCTGCCATCAAGGAAATTCCTCAGGATGTCGTGCCCGCAGGGCGTGAGTATGGATTCGGGATGGAACTGGAGCCCTTCCACCCTCATGGACCTGTGTCGGATTCCCATGATGACGCCGTCCTCCGTGCGCGCGCTGATTTCGAGCGTATCAGGCAGGGTGCCTGCCACCGCGACGAGCGAGTGGTACCTGCCGGCCTCGATGGGATTCGGGATTCCGGCGAAGACCGTGCGCGAGTCGTGGTAAATCAGGGATTTCTTGCCGTGCACGGGCACGAGGGCGCGGCCGACGACGGCGCCGAACACGTGGGCGATGCACTGGTGGCCCAGGCAGACGCCGAGAATGGGTATCCTTCCGGAGAATTCCCTGATTATGTCGTTCGACGCGCCTGCTTCCAGCGGAGTGCACGGGCCGGGCGAGACGACGATGCCTGCAGGCGCCATCGCGGCGACCTCGGCGGGCGTGACGGCGTCGTTGCGCCTGACGACGGGCTCGTGCCCGAGCTCCCCGATGTACTGGGCGAGGTTGTAGACGAACGAATCGTAATTGTCTATGACCAGAATCTTCCGGCGCATCGCGCCATATCAGCATACGCGGCCGGCAATGGCAAAAAAAAAACAGGAGCCCGGTCCGGGGCTCCTGTCTGCCGAGGAAACCGCTGTTTTTTATTTGTACTCACGGCCGACGGACGCGCCGTTCTCGTACGTCTCGATGAATTTCAGCGTCCTGTCGGCGGTGAAGTAGCAAACCCTGCCGTCGAGCTTGTCGGCTTTCATGACACCCATGCAGCGGAGCCCGCCGCCGTCGAAGAACATGGCGAACCTGCCGTCCCGCACGTCGCCAATCCAGTTCTCCGCCCCCTTGAGGTCCCCGTCCCTGAAGAAGTGGTATGCCGGGCCGTTCCTGAGGCCGTTCTTGATGCGGAAAACGCTCTTGACCTCGCCGGTATCGTAGTACTCGCGGACGATGTCGGCGGGAGCTGCGGCCTGGCAGGCCGGCTTCTCCGGAGCCAGGACTGCCTGTGGCACGGCATTCGCCCCCGAAGTCTCGCCTTCCACGACAGAGACGAGGTGCGCAGCGGCCGCCGCTACGGCCAGCGCGGGAACCAGACACATAATCCTGGACAGCTTCTTTTTCGCAATCATTGATCCCCCTCATTCTGAAAAACGCCGGTCAGAGGCCTCGGCCGCAACCCTATCGGCCGATCCGGCCTTCCGACGTTCATGCTATCGGCCCGCTGCAGGGGCTCCTTTAGGGAATTTCAGCGCTCCCCCGCCCTTGCGCGGACGAGGGAAGAGGGGAAAGAAGAAGCGCGAAGCCCAGGCCTGCAGGGCTTCGCGCTTCGTCGGGCACGCCGGTCCCGTCCCGGTGCGCCTCCGGCCTACTTCTTGTTGAGGACCTTTGCGTAGCGGTAGTAAATCTCCAGCGTCAGGGCATTTATGGCGGTGGAGTAGACCCGGCCGCCGGCTTCGCCCCATGCGCAGACCGGATCCCACGAACCTGCGAGGCAGCCGGTGGAATGCTGGGTCGGCACAAGCGCTGTCTTCAGGGCGTCGTTCCACGTCGTCCAGTGCGATCCGCCAATCTGCCACATTGCAAGCGCTCCGTAGTACCAGTAGTACATGTCCACGGTTCCTTCGGAGACGTTCCATTTCGGCGGGCAGTTCTTGAGCAGGTTCGCGGCGCCCATGACCTTCGGGCTGCGCAGGGTCTCGCCCATGAATATCCTCGAGGCCAGCGCGGCCGCGGTCATCGCTTCGAGCGGCCTGCTGTTCTTGACGGTGGCGAGCCGTGCGCCGGCATCGCCCTTCGTTGTGTACCCGGTCTTGTAATAGGATTCGTCCGTGACCTTCTCAATCCAGTTGGCGGCGCCGTCGAAGGCTTCCTTCGGCACGGTGAGGCCGGAGAGTTTCGCGGATTTCAGGGCCAGCACGGCCCATCCGGTGCAGGAAGTGTCGTTGTCGCCCGGCCTGCAGCCGTATCTCCACCCGAAATGGGGATTCTGGCACTCCAGAACGTAGTCCACGGCTTTCTGGGCCATGGACTCAATCATCGGTGATCTCCTCGACAGGCCGTATGCCTCGGCCACGGCCATGGTCGTTATCAGGTGGTTGTAGATCCAGTGGCCGTCGCCGCCCTGCTGGCCGAAGCAGCCGTTGGGCAGCTGCCTGTCCTTGACGGCCATTAGGCCCGCTTTGACGGTCCTCTGGAACTTGCCTGTGTTGTGGGTGTGGCCCGCTCCGAGATAAGCGAGGAGCGCGAGGCCCGTGTTGCCCATGTCGTACTCCGCGGAAGAGCCCCTGCCGCCGCAGGCCCCGCCCTTGCAGTTGGCCATGAACTTGTCGGTGGACCACATCCCGTCGGGGTTCTGGTGGTTCTTGAGCCATATCAGGGCGCTGTACACCGCGCTTTCGGTCTTCCTTGTGGCCCCCCCCGCCCTGCAGCGCCGCTTCCCGCCGTAACGGCCTCCGAACGCGCCGCCCCTTCCGCCGCCCACGCCGATGGTCGCGTTCGTGAACTTGCCGACCATCGGGATGTTGGATATCGAGTCCGGGTCGCCCTGCGCGGCCTCGTAGTCCTGGTTGCTGTCGGTTTCGTTGTGATCGTCCAGGGGGTCGTCCGAAATCACGGGCTCTTCGATGGAAGGCATTTCGCAGGGGATGTCCCTCGCTTCCTCGAAGGGCGCCTTCTCGATTTTCTCCTCGATTTCCTCGGGCAGGGCCTGCTCGATGGTCGAGGCGAACTTGGCTTCCGGCTCCGGCTCGAATTTCGAGAAGGCCATGAGCGAGAACGCCGTGCCGAATATGAGGTGGACCATGACGGAGAGCAGCCACCACGGCGCGCGGGACATCTGCTCCTGGATTAGGACCTGCAGGCCGCTCTGGGGGGCCGCGGGGAAGTAATCGTCCTCGAAATGCATGTTTACGGACATGGAATCCTCCGTGATTGAAAATGTCTTTCTTCTTGAGGCCGCCGTGACCGGCGTCATCAATGGTCCGCATGAATGTGAACGATGCGCGGACGGGAAGGTTCTGTTTTTTTTCCGTCGCGATTAAGGGATTTTCCGACGCGGACGGCCGGAGGCGGAGCGCCAGTAATCGGCCTGGCACGCGGCTTTCAGGGCGTTTGCGTCAGGCAAAGACTTGACCCCTTCGGGTGAGGAATTCGCGGAGGCGGGCGAAGGCGCGGCCGCGGTGGCTTATCGGGTTCTTCCTGCCGGGCCCGGCCCTGCCGAAGCTCATGCCGAGCTCGAAGGAGTGGAAGATCGGGTCGTAGCCGAAGCCGCCCGTGCCGTCCCGGCGGAGGAGAATCCGCCCCCTGGTCTCGCCCCTCGCGGAGAAGACGATTCCCGAAGGCGACGCCAGGACCACGGCGCAGACGAACGACGCGCTGCGGCTCTCCTCCGATTCGAACGCCGACATCGCGCCGAGCAGCTTGTCCATGTTCGCTTCCGCGTCCTGGTCCGGCCCCGCGAACCTCGCGGACCGGACGCCGGGATCCCCGCCGAGCGCGTCCACCGACAGGCCGGAGTCGTCCGCGATTGCGTGCAGGCCCGACGCCCTCGCTGCGGCAAGGGCCTTGATGGCGGCGTTGCCCTCGAAGGTCTCCGCGTCCTCCTCGGCCGCCACGGCGCCCTCAACGTCCCAGAGGGGCTTGAGGTCGATTCCCGGCACGCGGAGGATTTGGGAAATCTCCTCGAACTTGTGCCTGTTCATCGTGGCGACGACCATGAGCATCCGGGCCAACCCTTCAATCAGGAAGCGGGCCGGGCGGCCCTTCCGAACGCGAGAAGCTCGAATATACAGCATTCCGGGGGTTCCGGGAAGAGGGACGGGACGTGCGCGCGCCGCGGGCCGGGCCGCGAAAGGCGCGGAATCGAGGGCAAAAGGAAAGGGCCGCCCGAGGGCGGCCCTTTTCAGAGTCCGATTCCAGGCCCCGGCTACTTCTTTCCGAGCACCCTTCCGTACCTGTAGTAGATTTCGAGGGACAGGATGTTGATGGCCGTGGCGTACACGCGTCCGCCCGCCTCGCCCCATGCGTCCACCGCGTCCCAGGACCCGTTCGGGCAGCCCTTGGTCTGCTGCGTGGGCACGAGGGCGTCCTTCATGGCGGGGTTCCATGCCTGCCAGAAGGCGCCGCCGAGCTGGAACATTGCGAGCGAGCCGTAGTACCAGTAGTAGAAGTCAATCGTGCCTTCCTGGACGTCCCACTTCGGAAGTGCCTGCTTCATGAGGTTGCCGCCGCCGATGATTTTGGGGTTCTTGCCGGAGGCGCCCATGAATATCCGGCTCACGACCGCGGCAGCGGTCATGGCTTCGAGCGGCTTGTAGTTCTTGGCGCCTGCGAGGCGTGCGCCGGAGTCGCCCTTCGTGGTGTAGCCGCTCTTGTAATAGGTGTCGTCCGTAATCTTGTCGAACCAGTTCGTGGCGCCGTCGAAGGCTTCCTTCGGGACGGTCAGGCCCGAGAGCTTGGCCGACTTGAGGGCGAGAACGGCCCATCCGGTGCAGGATGTGTCGTTGTCGCCGGGCTTGCACCCGTACCTCCAGCCGAGGTAGGGGTTCTGGCTCTCGACGAGGTAGTCGACGCCCTTCTGGGCCATGCTGAGGAGCATGGGCGTCTTCTTCGAGAGGCCGTAGGCTTCGGAGATGGCCATGGTCATGATGAGGTGGTTGTAGATCCAGTGGCCGTCGCCCGTCTGCTGGCCGAAGCACCCGTTTGGGAGCTGCCTGTCCTTGACGGCCTTGAGCGACTCCTTGACGGTCCTCTTGAACTTCCCGTGCTGGTGGGTGTGGCCTGCGCCGAGGAACGCGAGGAGGGCGAGGCCGCTGTTTCCCATGTCGTAGTCCGCCGTGGCGCCTTTGCCCGAGCAGGTGCCGGCCTTGCAGTTGGACATGAACTTGTCGGTGGACCACATGCCGTCGGGGTTCTGGTGGTTCTTGAGCCAAATCAGGCCCGCCATGACGGCGCTTTCGGTCTTCCTTCCGCCGCCGTACGCGCGCAGGTTCCTCTTGCCGCCGAACCTGCCGCCGAAGCAGCCGCCTGCGCCGCCGCCGATGCCGATTGCGCTGTTCCAGTACTTGCCCTGGAACGGCTTGTCGGAAATCGCGTCCTCCTGGCCCTTGCTGGACTCGTAGTCCTCGTTGTTGTCGGTTTCGTTGTGGTCGGAAACCTCGGCGTCCTTGAGGACGGGGTCTTCGATAGGAGGCTCGTCGGTGTTGATTTCCTTGTCGTTCTCGAAGACGTCGCGCTCGATTTCCTCCTCGACCTCTTTCTCTTCCTTCTGCTCGATATTGGATTTGACCTCGACTTCCTTCTCGGGCGTATAGCTCGTGAAGGAAGCGGTGAGCCAGAAGAATCCGCCGCCGAGGAGGTGGGCAGCCACGGACATCAGCCACCAGGGTGCTCGCTTGAGCTGGTCGTTCAGGAACACCTGGAAGCCCGATTCCTCCTTCTGAGGAGGATAATACTCTTCCTCGTACATTTCATCGCGGGGCATATGGCCTCCTTTCCGAAGAATTTCTTTTTATATACCGCATCACGTCGCGCCAGTCAAGATTTCCTTGAAATCCCACAACCATTGAAACGTAATAAAACCGGGCGGGTTCGATTTTTTTCCGTTTTTGTTGAAATCTTAACACATGGCAAGGCAATGATTTGCATCTCGGCATGCCTCCCGGGGAAGGCAAATATTCGGTGAATCCAGTCCCTTGGGACTTTTCGAGCCTGATTCACATGATCTTAACGCTGATTCACCTGATTCTGGCCGGATATTGTTTTATCTCAATTTGAGAAATCGAATCATGTTAATCAGCAAAAGAATCAGAGGCATCAGGCTCGAATGGGCCTGGTTTTGCCGGATGAATACCCGGAGGATCCTGCGCGGCGCGGCTGAATCGGGAGTCGAGTGCGGCGCTGGGGCGGCGGATTGGGCCTGCTCAGGAGATTCCGAGCTTCTTGAGCGTCGCCGGCCCGGCAAGTCCGTCCTGTTTCAGGCCCGAGCGCTTCTGGAATTCCTCGAGCGCGGACTGTGTCTTCGGCCCGAAGACGCCGTCCGCAGGGCCGGGGTTGAAGCCGCATTTCTGCAGGGCTCTCTGGAGGCCGGCAATCTGTGCGGGAGACAGGGCGGCCCTGTTGAACTCAATCCTGGCGCCCCCGCCCGAGGCGAAGCATGCGAGGATGCGGGCGTCGTTCCACGGCTTTTTCGCCATGAGGAAGGCGAAGAACCCGTCGCGGCCTCCCGGGCCCATGAACCCGACGTAGCAGTGCTTCGACGCCCTCGTGTATCCGGTCTTCAGGACCACATCGAGATTGCCGTCCCAGAGGAGCCTGTTGTGGTTCCTGAGCTCGATTTCCCTGCCCTCGCGGGATGCGATGACCTTGTTCCTGGTCTTCATGGCCTTGACGATGATTTCGTTCGCATAGGCCTTCTTCATGAGCAGCGCGAGGTCGCGGGCCGTCGTCATCTGGCCCTCGGCGGGCAGCCCGGATGCGTTCTTGAAGACGGTCCTTGAGGCGCCGATGCTGGCCGCGGTCTCGTTCATCACCGCCGCGAACCGCGCCTCGGATCCGGCGGCGTTCTCGGCGATGCAGACCGCGACGTCGTTCGCCGAATTCATGAGAAGGGCGCAGATTAAATCCCCGGTCCTGAACTCCTCGCCCGCCTTGATGCCGGCCTTGGAAGGCTCGGTCTCCTCGGCGTTTTTGCTGACCTTGAGCCACGAATCAAGGGGAAGTTTCTCGATTGCCACGAGGGCGGTCATGACCTTGGCGGTGCTCGCCGGCGGGCACCTGAACGCGGGGTTCTTCTCCCACAGGACGAGCCCGTCGGAGTTCATAATCACGGCCGAGACGGCGGTGAGACCCGGTTCGCCCGCGTCTATGCCGGAAGCGGCCGCGAGCGCAGCAAGAACAAGCGCGACGAGAAGGATTCGTTGTCTCATCGATGCCCCTGAGACAGCAAACACAAAGGTTTCCTGGCTTTTCAATCGGCTTTCTGGGAGAATATCTTTAGACAATCGACGGAAACGCAAGAACCAGTAAGTAAAACGGGCTTTACTTTCCAGGCAGCCGTGACTTGCGATGCTCAGCATGCAGACAGGGCGGAGAGCAGGCAGCGCAGCGCAACCTTCTGCAAGCAAAGGCGTTGCAGATACCTTCAGACCGGATGAAATGACTGCCGCAGCTTGCGCTTACTGGTATGGGATTTGCATAATTATTTGAATTACATATTTTCTGGAGGCGATATGAAGACCTCGAGTTTGAAGATTCTGCTGGCCGGGATTGCGATTCTCGGTCTCATCTCGTGCTATCACCCGCAGAGCGACCTGATCGTCCCCCCGGGCCAGCAGACGATTGACGAGAACGTCCTGGAAATATCCTTTGCGCTGCCCAACGTCGGTCCGACCGAAGGGGGCATGCCCATCGCCGTGCTCGGCAAGTACTTCCACCCCGGCACGCAGGTCTTCCTCGACGGCGTGGTTTGCACGAACATCAACATCGTCTCGACGGGCTACATCCAGTGCTTCATCCCGGCTCACGCCGCCGGGGTCGTCGACGTCCGCGTGGATGATCCCGTGACGGCGCTCACCGTCACGCTCGTCGGAGGGTTCACCTACTCGACGAGGCCGTTCCTCACCGGCCTCACCCCCGCGCAGGGCACGGCCACGGGCGGGACGGCCGTGCACGTCAACGGGTTCAACTTCCAGACCGGGGCCACGGTCACGTTCGGGGTCACCTCCGGAGTGGGAACCACGTTCCAGACGTCCAGGCTCATCGACTGCACAACTCCGCCCGGCACAATCGGGCAGACGACCGTGACCGTGACGAACCCTGACCTCCAGACATCCACGCTGAATCCAGGCTTCACCTACATGGCCCCCCCGCCCAATCCCATGTCGATAGCGCCCGTCACCGGCGACAACATGGGCGGGACGGCCGTCACCATCACGGGCGACTGGTTCCAGCTCGGGGCCGGCGTCAAGTTCGGAGCCAACAACGCGACGAACATCGTGGTGGTCGACGCCCAGCACATCACCTGCACGTCACCCTTCGGGCCCGTCTACGTCCCTGCGCAGGGCGTTGACATAATCGTGACGAATCCGGACATGCAGATGGGGGTGCTGCCGCTGGCGTTCACGTATTTCTACTCGAACCCCGCGCCCACGGTCATATCGGTCAACCCCACCTCCGGTCCTGCGGCCGGAGGCACGCCGGTCACCATAACGGGCACCGGTTTCATAATCGGAGCCACGGTGAGGTTCAGCCTCTCCCTGGCCCCCAACGTGGCCGTCACGAGCCCCACCACGATAACTTGCACGAGTCCGGCCGGCAGCGGCACTGTCGGCGTAACCGTGACCAACCCCGACACGCAGTTCGACACGCTCAACCCGGGGTTCACTTTCGTGGGCGGCGGCGGCGGCGGGTCGCCGGGCAACTGGATACCCTCGTTCAACCTCGACATGGCGGCCAACTGCGACTGGTGGTACCTCGACTTCTACCACCACTCCGCGCTCTACGAAGCAGCCCTCACCACGGGCGGCATCTTCACCAACGGAGCCGCGGCCACTGTCGACCTCCTCTCGAGGGACAAGCTCGGCGGCCAGATTCTCGAGACCTCGTCGGTGTCCTACCAGAGGAACACGAACGGACCGGGATTTCCGGGGCGAGCTTCAACATCTGCTTCATAGGAGACCCCTCCAAGCTCGCGAGCTACACGCTCCTGACCGACTTCTCCCGCATCTGCTACGGCAACACGGACCCGTCCTCGAGCGGCGCGCTCGGCCGGGCGATTGTCGACAACAACAACAGCGGCATGGAGGACGACTGCATAAACAGCACTCTCGGCATTTTCGTCGGCGAGCTGATTGGCGCATGGTCGAGACTCAACCCGGGGCTGGCGCTGGCGGACCAGACGTACCTCGACGGAACCTACGTGGTGGGGACCGGCAACGACACGCGCTACAACCAGATACAGAACTACTTCCAGCAGCTCGGCATGCGCGAAGGGTTCGTCAACGCGCATGAGATTGGCCACTCGGTCGGGCTCCTGCACTGCTCCTCCGGCAAGTGCATCATGAACTCGGCCCTGAGCATTTCGGGGACGTTCACGAACACGTGGTACTACTTCTGTTCGGCCCACAAGACGCAGCTCGGGACGAACCTCGGCTACACTCCGCTGTTCGCGCGCGAGACCATGGCGCTCCGCGACCTTTCGAAGCGGGCGGCCGTGGTCGCACGGGGCGTGGTGACCCATGCAGGGCCGTTCCTGCCTTGGGAGGGGAACCCCGGAGTCAGCGAGCTGAGGCTCGCGTCCGTGAGCTGCCTCAAAGGCGCCGCGCCCGAAACCCTGAGAATCATGGCCGACATGGCGCAGGCCGATCTGCCTCCGACCGGCACCGAAGTGCTCGTGTTCCTGGGGATTCCCGACACGGGCGAGATGCACTCTCTTGCGGGCTACTACGTCCTCCGCGCCGGCGATGCCGGGTGCGTCGCGCTCGATCCGGTGCTGAATCCGGACGCGGCCGAGTACTTGGCCTCGGCAGAGGTCTACTCCGATTTCGCCTCGACGCCCGCAGCCGAGGTCTCCAGGCTCGTCGCCGACTTCCGTTCGGGCGGCAGGCTCGCCGCCGACGCGGTCGTCGCCCTGTCCGGATTCGAGGGCGCCGGCCTCCTCATGACCGACGCGGACCGCAAGGCCTTCATCGACGCGTTCTCCTCCGAGGAGGCGCTCGACGGCTTCGGACAGGTGCGGATGCACTTCGCCATCCTCATGGGCAGGCTCGGCGACTCGAGGGCGATTCCCGCCCTCGCCGCCTACCTCGACAGCTCGATGTCGTACGGGGAGGAGAAGAACGTGGCGGACGCCTTGTGCGGGATTGACAAGGCCGCTGCGACGGCCTTCCTCTCCGCCTCTCTGCCCGGCGCCGAGAGCGGCCCGCTGGCCAGGAAAATCCAGGTTCTGGGATTCATGAAAGCCTCGGACGCCAACGCCCGAATCATGGCCTACATGGCCTCGGCCGACTCCGGCGTGAGGGCACAGGCAATCATCGCCGCAGGCCGCACCGGATCCGACGCGTCCGCCGCCGCGCTCAAGGCCGTCCTGGACGGCGCCGCCTCCGCCGCGGACAAGAAGCTCGCCGTCGTGGCCCTGGGATACATCGCCGGCGGCAAGGGCTTCCCCATCATAAGGGAGGCCTGCTCTGGCAGCGCGGACGAGGCCGTCAGGGCCTTCGCCGCCGACTATCTGCGCGACCCGGCCGGAGTGAGGTTCGGGCTAATAGGCGGCGAATAGCGGCATAACCCGGACGAGCCGGAACCGGATAGGCCGGACTCGTCCGGGTCATGACACGCGCTGCGCGCGTGAGAACGGAATACCTCTGGTCTTTCTGCAAGAGTATTCCCGCAATCCGCCGGTGCGCCGCAGCGGCGGTCCGGCCCGGCGAATCTCCAAACGTGCCTTTTTTATTTACATTGCGCGGCAGCGCGGCTAGAATCCCCCACTGCATGGCGGTCCGACTCACAGGAAAGCCTCATTTCATGCGCTGTTGCGAGATTTTAACGAGACCGGTGCGCGCAGCCGCGGCGGCAGCCTTTCTAGCCACATGCCTCGCCTGGCCCGGCTTGGCCGCGGCCCAGACCGAGGGTCAGGGCGAAGGCATGGACGAAAGCGGCGCGATTGACGACTTCGTCGACAAGGCCGCCGCCGAGTCGAACGAGGCCCGCCTGGCCGGCGTCAAGGTTCCGGTGGGCCAGAAGCCCCTGATGTCCGAGCAGGAGTGGAAGAAGACCACGAGGCGGATCTTCGGCGTGACGCTCGCCGGCGAATACTCCTACTGGATTGAAGGCAAGTTCGGGCTCGGGTCGAACGCCTCCTACCACGAGCAGGTCTTCACGCTCAACATCGGCGCCGAGTGCGAGATTTGCTTCAGGCTCAAGGACTGGATCAGGGCCGTCGTGCGCGGCGACTTCATGTACCACCAGGGCAGCAAGGGGGTCATCAACGGCCTCAACGCCGAAATCTCGTCGTTCAACACGACGGCCCTCATGCTTGGGGCGAAGATCCACACCCCGCTCATGGACGTGTTCAGCATCAAGGAGGGCTCGATACTCGAGGACATCGACTTCTACGTGAAGGCGGCTTTCGGGCCCATCTACATGCCCAGGGTCCTGCGCAGGCAGCCGGCCCCTTCGCAGACCTACTGGAATCCCGGCCTCCTCTGGGGCGTGAACCTCTGCGTCGGACTCGAGCTCAAGATGGACGAGCGTTTCTCGTTCTTCTTCGAGCACACGTTCGACCTTTTCAGCGCCCCGCACGCCTCGTCTGCCCTCAGACCGGGCAACAAGGCCGGCCCGTTCTACTTCTACGTCGTGCAAGTCGGCTGGACTTTCTATTTCGATTGAAGATTCCCCGCAGGGTCCGCGCCTCCCGGCAGGCCGGGAGGGGCGGAAGCGCGGCTTTTGATTCGGACATACCGGAATGAAAATCAAGCTTATAAGCCCGAAATGGGGGAAACTGCCGTTCCAGACCCCCTTCAACCTCGCGCCGCTGGGGCTCACGACCCTCGCGGGCCTGTTCCCGGACGAGTGGGAGGTCGTGCTCCAGGACGAGAACGTGCAGGATCTGGACCTGTCTGATTCGCCGGACCTCGTGTGCGTGTCCACGCTCCTCACGGCGCAGGCGCCCAGGGGATACGAGATTGCGGACTCCTACAGGAGGAGGGGCGTGAAGGTGCTGATAGGCGGGATTCACGCCTCGCTCATGCCCAAGGAAGCCGCGGAGCACGCGGACGCCGTGGTGGCCTGCGAGGCTGAGGCCGTCTGGGACAGGCTGGGCAAGGACATCGCCAGGGGGAAGTTCGAGAAAATCTACCGCGTGCGCGGATTCCCCGTTCTCGACAGGGTCAGGCGCGCCAGGAGGGACATCCTGGACAGGTCGCGCTACGAGTTCAAGGGCATACAGATGTTCGACCTCGTCGAGGCGACGCGAGGGTGCACGTACGCGTGCTACCCCTGCTGCGTGCCCAAGCTCAGGGGCACGGAGCAGAGGTTCAGGCCCGTGCACGAGGTCATCGAGGAGATAAGGGGCATACCCAACGACAAGATTTTCATCGTGGACAACTGCCTGAGGCAGAACCGCGACCACCAGAAGGAATTCTTCACTGCTCTCAAGGACCTGAACAAGGTCTGGGTGGCGCACCCGATATCGGACGACGACGAGATCCTGAATCTGGCCCGCGATTCGGGCGCGTGGTACATCTACCAGGCCATCGACAGGATTTCGGACACAATCAGGGACAGGATAAAAAGGTTCCACGATCACGGCATCGGGGTGGAAGGGACCATCCTCCTGGGCCGCGACAACCACGACAAGGATTTCTTCAAGCGCATGGTCGACTTCCTGCTCGAGACGCAGGTGGAAATCGCGGAATTCACAATCCTCACGCCGTTCCCGAACGTCGGGCTGTTCCGGAGCATGGAGAAGCAGGGCAGGATTCTCCACACGGACTGGGCCAGGTACAACACGGCCAACGCCGTGTTCAAGCCTAAGCTCATGTCGCCGGAGGAGCTGGAGGAGGGCTATCGCTGGTCGTGGGAGACGTTCTACGGCGAGCACTCGCAGCGCGCGCGCATGGCCGCCCTGCACCTCAGGGCGATGGCCGACCTCAAGGCGCGCAAG
>JBFZBV010000332.1:0-2972 GCA_041308285.1 Planctomycetota bacterium
GGCCGGGCGTCCCGGCGCAGGCTTCTCCGCGCGGGCGGCGCCCGTCTCCGGATCGGCCTTCCGGCCGGCGTCGGCCCCGGGCGCGACCGGCACGGCGCCGAAGGCCCTGAACCTCAGCGGCGCGCCCCGGCCGACCGGGACCGCGGACAAGGTGCCGATTGAGGAGCAGAACTCGACGTCCGCCGCGAACCCCAGGGCGGAAAGCCTCCTGCCCGCCTCGGACTCCCTGACCGCCGCTGCGAGTCCGCCCCGGTTGTCCTCGTAGAGCCTGAGGGCCGTCCGGGCCGATTCGGTGAGGACGATGCCGGGATTCCGCTCCCTCAGTTCGAACGCGAGCGCGCCGCCGCACAGCGCGTCCTCCAGGGAGAACGCCCCTTTCCAGCCCGCGCACAGCACGACGCCCTCCGCGTCAATCCCGGCCAGGTGCTCCGCCACGGCAGGGACGTTGGGGAAGCAGAAGGCCACCGTTTCCCCCGCCCCTTCGAGCGACTTGAGCAGAGGCGTGCCGTTGGAGGTCGACATCAGAATCTTTTTCCCCGCGCAGGCCGAAGGCGTGAACTCCGCCGGCGAGTTCCCCATGTCGGCCCCGTCGACCTTCACGCACTCACGCTCGACGACCGTCACGAAGCTGCCCGGAGCGAGCCCGCGGGAGAAGAGGTCCAGCGCATACTGTGAATCGAACGGGTACAGCTCGTCGCACCCGGACTCGACGGCCTTCGCGATGCAGGCGGTCGATCTCAGCGCGTCCACCGGAAGCAGTATCCGCCCCCTGGTGGCGCTTGAATCGATTTCGGCCGGCGTGAAGAGAAGGTGAAGCTTCCTCATTTCAAGGGATCGCCGCGTTCCTCGTCCGACTTCGGCGCCGCCCCGGCCTGCGGGCGCGCCGCCTGCGCCCGAAACAAAACCGCCGCCCTCTGCATCGAGTCCGGCGGCGGTTTGCGATTCTGCCCTGTCGATTCAGGCCTATTCGTTCCTGAAGGTGCCGTACCCGAAGAACTCCAGGAGCACTTCAGGAGTAATCTTCTCGATTTTGAAATCGTTGACGGTCTTCCACTGGGCGTCCGACTGGTGCTCGTCGCCCAGGATTGCGTAGTGGGTGTCGCTCCTGGCCACTTCGGTCGCGATGTGCCCGTTCTCCTCGATGATTTTCTTGAGCTGCTCCTTGGAGTATTTCGACTTCTCGGTGTCGAACTTCCCGATGAAGACGAAAATCTTCTTCACGTTCTTCTCGAAGAACTTGTTCCACACGTAGTCGCCCTTGACTATCGGGTTGGTGACGTCGTCCTGGGAGAGAATCGAGCACTGGGAGAAGTCCTTCTCCACCCTTACTATCCTCACCTCGCCCTTCTCCTTGCGCCTGCCGCCCTTGAGCACCTCGTACACCTTGAAGCGGCTGCCCGACTTTATGCCGTGCTTCCAGCCGAGGTCGATGTACGCGAAGCCGTGGTCGATGTCGGCGCGGATGACCTCGCCGTCAGGGATCAGCGTCTCCTGAATCTTCTCGTACTCCACGAGCTTGTCGAGCCTTCCCCTGATTTTTTTAATCTGCGTCGTGAGGTCCTGCACCCTGTTCTGCTTCTCGGTTTCCGACTTCTCGAGGTCCGCGTGGAGGCTCTGGTTGCGGTCGCGCAGCTCGGTAATCTGCCCTTCCTTCTGCTGGATTTCCTGGTTCAGCCTCTCCTGGGCCCTCTGGTTGCGCTCGCGCAGGTCGTTAATCTCCTGGCCCTTCTCGCGAATCATGTCCCTCTTGCCGGTTTCCTCGTCCTTCCAGCGCTGCTGGAAGTTGTCGCGCTCGAGCTTGGAGTTGCTGGTGTCCTGCTTCAGCTTGTTGATTGCCCGCGCGAGCTCGGTGAGCATGATCTTCACCGTGAGCGGCTTGATGGAGACCGGCGTGCCCATGGTCTCGGGCGTGTTCAGCTTGTCGAGCTCCGTCCTGACGAGGTCGGCGTCGGTGGAGGTCGCGTCGGCCGCGTCCCCTCCGGCTTCCTGGTAGTAGCCGAGAGCTTCGCGCAGCTTCCGCACTTCCTCCCACTTCACCTCGTATTTCTTCTTGATGTCCAGCTTCCCCGCGAGGGCTCTCTGCGTGAAGCCCTTCTGCGTCTCGACCTGGGTGCTGAACATGTACGCGATGACCGAGGCGAGGAAGGTGAGGATTATGAATGTAATCAAGAACGGAGTCTGGGAAATGCCCCTCCTGTTGGCGGACATAGTACCTCCTCCATCTAAAAAAGGCAGGGTCGATTCTATGGATGCGGTCGCGCTTGTCAAGGGCCAAAAAACCCCGGAGCCAAAAAAACTCCTCCTGCACCGGTTCGCGCCGTCAGCGCCTGCCTGCGATGATTCCGGCCGCGGCGAGCATCGCGCACAGCAGGAGGAACGGCGCAAGGCACCCCGGAATCGAGGCCGGGTCGGCCGGACACGCGGCGGAGCCGCTGCACGAGCAGCCGGACCCTGAGCGCTTTTCCTCGACCGCGATGGACAGATCCTTCGTGGCAGCAAGCCCTTCCGCGTCGGTGCAGCGCACGGTGAACGAGTACGCCCCGGCGATGACCGGCACTCCGGCAATCTCGCCGTCGGAGAACAGGCCGAGCCCGTCCGGAAGCGCCCCCGCATCCAGGCTCCACACGAACGGGGCGGTGCCGCCCGACAGAGCGAGCTGGGCGGAGTACTGCGCCGCCTCCGTCCCGGCCGGCAGGGCCGCGGTGGCGATTACGAACGGCGGGGGCGGCGCGTCCACGTGCATCGCCAGCGATTTCGTAGCCGCGGCGTTCAGGGCGTCCCTCACCTGTATCGTCACGGGAAAGTCGCCGGCCTGCTCCGGCGTTCCGGAAACGACGCCGTCCGCCGATCCGAGGGAAAGCTCTCCGGGCAGGGATCCGGCGATCACGCTCCAGGAGTAGGCCCCGCTGCCTCCGCGGGCGAGCACTGCGTGCGAGTACGCGCTCCCGGTCATGCCGTCCGGCAGGGCCGCC
>JBFZBV010000333.1:0-4748 GCA_041308285.1 Planctomycetota bacterium
GGCGTGCACGCGTCCAGGTCCGACGACACGTGGGCCGCGGCCGCGGCCGGGCGCAGGATGCGCGCCTCCTCGCCCGCCGACCATCCCGTAGCGGAGCTCACGGTCGCCCTGGCGGCGCTGCTTCTCGAACGATCCGGTTCCCTCGCCTCTTCGCGGTCCGGCCCGGCGGCGTCGCCGGCGACCGTGGCGACCGGGACGGCGGGAATAGCCGCGTATCTCCACTTCCAGAGCCGCCCCCAGGAGCTGCCGGCGAGACTCATCGCGATGCGGAACGCCTTCGCTGCCATCGCCGCCGGGAACGTCGACGCGCGCGATTTCGACGCGGCCCGAAAGGCCTCCGAGTCCCGGATTAACGCCCTGTTCGCGACTTCGGGGTCGTCGTGCGACGCTTTCGCGGCCGCGGACGCCATGGGCCTCGGAGCCGGATACTACGCCGCATGCATCTCGGGCCTGCAATCGCTCACTCAGGAAGACGTCAAGGTCTGCGCCCAGGCCTTCCTGTCCGCGCCCGGCCCCATCTACTCAATCTCCGGAAACATGGACAGAATCAGGGATGCCGAGGTGGAGACGGACGCGAAGCTGTCGGAACTGGGCAGCATCTTCACAATCGGGGATTGAAGCGCAGCCGCGCCTTTCAAAGATATTCCGGTTTCATGCGTGCAGCCCTCGACAAGCTCAGGGCGGGCGCGGATTATGAAGACGGCCCTCAGCGGGACGCCGGCCGGCGACCGCCGCGAACCCCGCCCGCTAGCGGAACTCCGCCCTCCTGACCGTATTGCGATCGAGCAGGTCCATGTCGACTTCCGCCCCGATTCCGGGCCCGGAAGGGACGCGAATCCTTCCTCCCGCCTCGAGCTCGACGGGCGGGACAATCACGTCCCGGCTGAAATATCTCGCGCTTTCGGATATGTCTCCGGGCAGGCCGAAGTTCCCGAGGCTAGCAAGCGCGATGTTGTGCAGCCTGCCTATCCCCGTCTCGAGCAGGCCGCCGACCCAGGCCCGAATCCCGGCCTCGCCCGCCGCGTCGTGGATTGCCGTCGCAGATCCCAGTCCGCCGACTCTCGGCGCCTTGACGTTGACCACGGAGAGGGCCTTCATCGCGACCGCCGTGCGGAACTGGCCGACGTTCTCCACGCTCTCGTCCAGGCATACGGGGGTGGACATGCGGCCGGCGAGCCCGGCGTGCGAAATGAGGTCCGAGGCTGCGAACGGCTGCTCCAGGAGCTCGAGCCCGTACCGGTCCAAGCCCGCCAGCGCGTCCGCGTCGGCGGCGCCGTAGCCCTGGTTGGCGTCCGCCCAGAGCCTGAGGCCCCCGAACTCCGCCCGCACCCTCTCGAGCACCTCGAAGTCCCATCCGCGCTCGATTTTGATTTTCACCCTGCCGTACCCGCGGTCGAGGAAGGACCGCATCGTATCGAGCAGCTTCCCCACGTCCGGCTGGATGCCGATGCTGACGCCGACCTCAATCGATTCCCTCGATCCGCCCAGCGTCCTCGAAAGGGATTCCCCCCGCGATCTCGCGAGCAGATCCCACATCGCCGCCTCGGCCCCGCTCTTCGCGATGTTGTGCCCCCTCACGCGCGCGAACGATCCGGGCAGCCTGAGCGGCGGTCCTGAAACGGCGAAACCGGGGAGCGTGGGGAGCAGGAAGTCGGAGAGCACGTGGAGGGCGGTGTCGACGGTCTCCGGCGAATAACCGGGGAACGCGGACACGGGGCTCTCGCCGAAGCCCCGCAGGCCTCCTCCCAGCACCGAGATCACAATCGTCTCCCTGACCGACTCCGTGCCGAAGCTGGTCCTGAAAGGCCTGACCAGCGGCATCCGCAGCACGCGCAGCTCGACGCACTCAATCTTCGGTCCCTCAGTCGCTTCCATTCCCCTCGTCTCCAGGAAAAGCCTGCGTCCCGCAGGCTTCCTTCGAGAACACGTACAGGCTCCGTCGCCTGCCTTCGACCTCGCCCGACGAGAAGTCCGTGACCCTGAAGCCCCGGCTGAAAAGCGACTGCGCGGCCTCTCTGAACGCCATCCTCCAGCGCATCGCCTCGGCCAGGTCCGACGCCTTGAGCATCCTTATGCTGGGCGGTATCTCGGCGGTCACGCGGGGGCCGTCGGCGGAGAGGTCGAGCCCTTCAACCGCCGCGGAGCCGGATGCGTGGGGCCTGGACCGGAGAACGCAGGGAAGCGTCCCCGGCCAGCCGGCGGGCTCAGCCCCCGGTCTTGGCGCGGAGGCGAGCAGTGCGACCTTCCCGGAATCCACCTGCCAGCGCACGAAGAACCTGTCCGTGGGGACTCCCAGATTCGGCGGGGCCGGGTCCGAGCCGTAGAAATCCACGAGGTAGTCCGAGGCTTCCGCTCCAAGCTTGCCGATGTTCAGGGATGCGTTCTCCCCTTCGAGCGGATCGTAGGTCCACCTGACCAGGCCGTAGCCGCGGGCGAGCACGAAATGCCTCTGGTACAGCTTGAGCAACCTGCCCAGGCCGCGTCCCCGCTCGGAGCGGGTCACGCCCAGCCTGCGGGAGTAGTGGAACACAGATCCCGCCTCGTCAAGGGCCCAGAAGCCCATCACGAAGCCGAGCATGGCGCCGCTCCGGTCGAACGCCCCGGCGACGATCCCGCCGGCCTTCTGAGTGGAAACGAGCTCCGCCAGCGGCACGATGTCCCGCTCGGGAAAGCCCCAGACCTCCTTCTGCAGGTCCTCGCACCGTATGAACTCCGCGCAGGACGCCAGAGGACGAATCTCGATTCCTTCGGCGGCGTTTTCCATAGGAAAGTCCCTCATGGCCCGGCCGTTGCGGGGGCAGGCATGGGCGGATTCGGAACCGCTCGGGCCGCCGCGGGCCGCGGCGCGCGGCGAAGCCGTGCACGCCGGCAGCCCGTCGAGGACGGGAATCCGGCCCCTCTCAGTCTATCAGGTCGTCGCCCTTGATGATGATTGTGTCCGGGTCGTAGTCGAGACCGTCGGGGCGGGGCTGGTTCGTGGACGGCTTCAGCCCTTCAGGGAAGAGCTTGCGGAGGTATTTGGCCAGGGTGACGATTGTGGGGCCGAACCTGTCGTGGTACATGAAGTATTCGAGGTCGTATCCCATCTGTCCTGCGTCCTGGTAGCGCTTGTCGAGGTCGCGCTCGAGCGCCTTGTGCAGTATTTTGCCCACGTCTTCGGGCACGTTGGGGTTGTACTTCTGAATCGGCGGTATGGGCTTGCGGATGACGTTGTTCATCGTCACCGTGGTGTCCTCGTCCGCGAAGAGCAGCTTGCCCGTAAGCATCTCGTACATGACGACCCCCAGGGAGAAGAGGTCCGACCTCTTGTCCGTGGCCTTGTAAGCGGCCTGTTCCGGGGACATGTACTGGATTTTGCCCAGCAGAATCTCGCCCTCCCTGTTGCGCATGTAGTTCGCCGCCTTGGCGATGCCGAAGTCCGTGAGCTTCACGACCCCTTCCCAGGTCATCATTATGTTTTTCGGCGAGATGTCGCGGTGCACGACGCCCAGGAACTGCCCGTTCTTGTCCTTCTTCTTGTGCGCGTACTCGAGGCCCCGGCAGACGCGGGAGATGATGAAGGTCACAATCGTGATTGGGACCTCTATGTTGAGCTCCATGTGCCGGTCGAGGAACTGCTCGAGGTTCAGGCCGTCGATGTGCTCCATCGCGATGTAGTACTGCCGGCCCGACTTGCCGAGCTGGTAAATCTGAACGATGTTCTCGTGCACGAGGTCCGCCACCAGCTTCGCCTCGCCGATGAACATCTCCACGAACTCCGGGTCGGACGAGAACTCGGGGATGATTGTCTTCAGAGCCATGGTCTTCTCGAAGCCCTCGACACCGAGCTGCTTCACTTCGAACACCGACCCCATCCCGCCTTCGGCGATTTCCCGCATGATCTGAAACTTGTTCTTGTCCTCAATCTCCTTCATCTTCCCTCCATGCCCGGGACCGGCCCGGCCCAGGCGGTGCAGCCTCCCTCCCGGCTCGTCCGCGCTGTCCAGCGCGTTCCAAGGGAGGAATCGGAACGAACTCCTCCTCAGGTCCCCCGGCGATGAACGGCCCGGATTATACAGCCCCGGACGGAGCACGGTCAACCCCCGCGTCGGGGCCGGCCTCCGACCGGGTCCGGTCGGCGCTGCGGGCGCATGAGCAGCCGCGCCCGTCCCGCCCCCCGGGCCTCGCGAATC
This sequence comes from Planctomycetota bacterium, assembly GCA_041308285.1. Classification (GTDB taxonomy): domain Bacteria; phylum Planctomycetota; class JAKEIC01; order JAKEIC01; family DYIT01; genus PPR-0505. Next base: position 4,173 of record JBFZBV010000333.1, read on the forward strand.
ACCTCGCCGCTATCGCGACAATCAGCGCGATTCCCAGGACCAGGGCGCCGGCGGAGGCGACTAGGCCGGCGATGCCTTTCGCGTTCTCCTCCAGCGCGGCCTTGGAAGGCTCGGAGGCCGATATCAGCAGGCCGAGGCCCCTGGACGGGGCAATCGTCGCGCCCTGGCCGGTCAGCCCGAGCCGGCCCATGACCGTGAGCACCGGGACGAGCGGCATCCACTTGTGAATCGTCCTCTGCATCCCGTGGCACGCGAAGAAGCCGCCGCCGTCGGTCCTGCTCTGGCCTCCGTGGACCTCGGTGGGCCGGCCGGAAACCACCACCCTGCCGCCTTCGTGGAAATGCACGAGGAATCCGCAGTCCCTCTCGTACGTGTCCATGGTGCGCCACCCGCCGGATTTGCCGCTGCGCCTGTACTCCTGGCGCTCCATCCTGTACCAGAGGACCGGGACTCCCATCGGGCCTGGCCGGCCCTCCAGCGCCTCCGGCGTGCCGCTGACGGAGACGTCCCTGTCGAGGTTGTCCTTCAGCATGGAAACGGGCACCGGGCGCGAGATGAGAGAGGCCTGGCGCAGGC
>JBFZBV010000334.1:0-3689 GCA_041308285.1 Planctomycetota bacterium
TCCCGGCCGAGTCGTAGCGCAGAACCAGCCCGTGCGGGGCGCTGCCGTTGTGGTACGGGACGAAGTAGACGTACCTGCCGTCGAAGATCGCGCCCGAATAGCCGTCAGGGTCGACGCCGGCAAGGTCCAGGCCGGGGTTGTAGGCCTCGACGGACGAGGTCGGCCCCGGACTGCCGCCCAGGACATAGATCCTTCCGTCAAGGACAGCGCATGCGAAGGCCTGTCTTGCCGTCTGCATCGAATCCACCGGTGTCCACGAATCCGAGGCTGGCACGTACTCGAGCACGCTGTTCAAAGACATGCCGCTCAAGTCGTACCCCCCGAAAACATAGGCTTTGCCGTGGATTTCCGCTGCCGCCAGAAACGATCTCGCAGCCGGTAGTGTGTTCTTGGTCGTCCAGGTGTCAGCCGATGGGCTGTACTCCTCCACAGTATCCAGAGTCGAGCTGCTCCTTCCCCCAACCACATAGATCTTGCCGTTCAAGGCTACTGCGGCCTGCTCACATCTTGCGACATTCATAGGGGTTTTCGTCATCCATGTGTCCTTCGTAGGATCGTATTCCTCGACCGAGGCTATTGGATTCGCCCCGTCATATCCGCCGAAGACATAGATTTTCCCGTTGTACACGGCGCAAGCATGCACAGCCCTTGCGGTGTTCATGTTGGCCAGCCGCTTCCAGGAGTTGACTGGGGGATTGTAAACCCAGGTTTCAGTGGATGCTCCAGAGACAAATCCGCCGATGCAGTAAATCCTGCCGTCCAGAGCCGCGCACGTGTGGAGGTATCTAGCTGAAGGCAGAGAAGCGACCGGAGTCCAGGAATTCGTGCCCGGATTGTACATGTTGACCGCTGCAGTAATCCCGGCTGCTATCCCGCCGCAAGTGTAGATTCTCCCGCCCGCCGCGGCAGCGCTTAAGTAGAAGTAACCCGCCGGCAGCGAGGCCTTGTAGTACCACGCCTCGCCGCCGGCATCGAAGGACTTCCAGTTGTCGCGGTTGGCGAACCCGGATCCGTCGAGAGCCCACTTCGCGACCAGGACCTGCTCCCGGCCGGTCGGCGAGCTCGCTGAAGCCTTCGCCCAGCATTCGACGGACAGGGCTGAGGCGGGGTTGAGGCCGGATCCTGGGCCCAAATCCGCGTAAGCTTCCCGACCGTCCAGTGCGAGGGCCGATCCGGATCCGAATCCCACGTCGCTCCTGCCGCCCCATCCGCCGCCGTCAGAAGGGGTCCAGCCGTATGGCGGGGAGAAATCGCGCAGGGTTCCCGCGCTGCTCCCGCCCGCCGAGTCCGCGGCTTCCAGGCCCGATCCCTCGTCGAAGTGCCAGAGGCCCGCGAGGCCGGCATCGCCGAAATCCTTGTCGAACGCGGAGTCGAAGTCCGAGGCGGACACCGCCGAGGGGTTGCCGTAGAACACGTATACGGTCGCGGTTCCGGGCGCTGCCGGGATGTGCGGGACTCGGACCCATACCTGCGCCTGGGTCGAAGCCGTGAAGCTCTCCACCCAGAACGGCGCCTCGGCCTCCACTCCGGCCGCGTCGGTGCCCGAGAAGCGCAGGTCGCCGAAATCGGACTTCATATCCGTGTCGTAGGGGACCGTCACCCGCACCTGGTATCCGTCGACGGCCGAGGAAGCCCCGGGCGTGACCGTGAAGGCGGCCTTGCGGGTCCAGGCCAGGTACGGCCAGTCTGTGTAGGTGAAGCCGCCGGCCAGGGCGGCTGATCCCGATCCAGGGCTCGTCACGACGACTGCGGCCGCGCCTGCAGGTCCTGCGGGGGTCAAGCACGTGAGCCGGGTCTCGTCAATCACCGTGACCGACGTGGCGGGCGCCCCGCCGAAGGTCACGGACGCGCCTGCCGCGAAAAAGGTCCCGTAGACCGTCACCGAGGTCCCGCCCGCGGCGGGTCCCGCGGAGGGGGACACGCCGGCCACGAGCATGGGGACGGCCGCGGTCTTGTGCGTCACCTTCTCCGTGCAGGAAGCGGACAGGAGGGCGAGCAGGGCGGCGAGAACGGTTCCGAAGGCTCCTGCCCGAGTGAAAGCCGGCATGCAGAGCATAGGCACCCCCAAACATCAATGCCCGCGGGGCCTTTGCACGGCCCGACTATTTCGAAGCCAGGACCATGCGGAAGCCAATCCAGGGCATGCGTGTTTTCGGATCGAGGCCGATGCGGGACCAGACGGTGCACATCGGCGCGGGGCTGGAGAACGCCCCGCCGCGTATGGCTCTGGAGAACGATTCTGCCGTGACGGAGGGGTCCTTCGCCCCGCGGACGATCTTCTTGTAGGCGTCGGCGTGGAAGAAGTCCAGGCACCACTCGGCGGCGTTCCCGGCCATGTCGAAGAGGCCGGCCGGCGAGGCGCCGGCGGCCATGGACCCGGCGGGGGCAAGCGCCCCCCGGCCGGTCTCGCGGCAGTTGCACTTATCCTTGTCGGGTTCGGCCGGTCCCCACGGGTAGGGTCCGGCTGTGGAGCCGCGTGCCGCGGCCTCCCACTGAGCCTCGGTCGGCAGGGACCCGCCGGCCCAGGCGGCGAAATCCGCCGCCTCCTTCCAGGACACGTTCGTGACGGGCTCGGTGTCCTTGCCCTGGGCGGGCTTCCAGACCTCGGCCTCCCTGACGATGCCCGGGGCGAAGGTTCCGGTCGCGGAAGTCAGGTTGAGGTACTTCGCATAGATCGCGTTGGTGATTTCGGTCCTGGACATGAAGAAAGCGGAGAGGTCCGCCTCGTGCGAAGGCCCCTCCTCGTCGCGGCCGCCGTCGCGGCCGAGGGCGTACTTCCCGGCGGGGACCAGGGCGAGCTCCACGCCGAGCTTCTCGAACAGGTAAATCCCCTTCTGGAACGTCCTGAGTATCCCCTCGGGCAGGCGGGATTTCCTTCCTGCCGTGATGTTCTGCCCGGCCTCGAGCACGTGCGTGCCTTCGGGGAACTTGTCCACGTATTCCTTCATGACGGCCATCTTAGCGAACTCGTCCTGCGAGGCGTAATACGCCTCGAGGGCTTTCTTCCAGGCCTCCTCGTCCTTCATGCGCGAGAGCATGAGGTCGCTCAGGAACTCAATCGAGGCCTCGGCCGTGCCCGTGTTGCCGACCAGGTCCGTCACTTCCACCGCTATCGGGTTGCGGCCCTCCTTGAGATCAAGCGCGAGGGAGTACTTCCCCTCCTTGTTGATGGGCAGCGCCTGGCCGTTGACCTTCACCTGGGACAGGGGCTCGTCCGCTGAGAACCTGACCACCGCCGCCCCCTTCCCGCCCTTGACCTCGGCCGGGAACTCCTCGAACACGACCTTGGGCGGGACCGTGTCGCGGAAGACCTCGAGGATGAGCTCCGCGACGTTCCCGGCCTTGTCGAAACCCCTGGCCTTGAGGACCTTCTTGCCGTCCTCGTTCACGGGCACAACGGCGGTGAAGTAGACGCCGTCCTGCCTGGCCTCGACGTCCTCAATCTGGACCCTGTCGGGGTAGGACTCAATCATGGTCAGGGTCACTTCGAGCGTCGTGGTCCTGCACATGATGATGCCGTGGTCCGAGGCGGCGGGGCTGCGTAAGGCGAGCTTCGGCAGGGTGGTGTCCACGATGACGTTGATGCGCGCGTTCTTCTTGTTCGACTTGTCCTCGCCGTTCCACGCGCTTATGAGTATGGTGACCGACCCGTCGCCGAGCTTCACCCTCTTGCGGAACTTGCCCTCGTG
>JBFZBV010000335.1:0-18810 GCA_041308285.1 Planctomycetota bacterium
GACCGCGTTCTCCGACCTGAGCCCGAGAGAGAGGGAGGTGCTCCAGCTCATGGCCGAGGGGCTCGGAACCAAGGAGATAGCGGCCAGGCTCGACATAAGCCCCAAAACCGTGGAGACGCACCGCCGCCAGATGATGGAAAAGCTCGACATCCACACAGTCGCAGAACTCACCAAATACGCCGTCAGGGAAGGGCTCACGTCGCTCGATTAGCGCACTGCCGCGCGAATAGCCGCCGGCAATCCTCTTCGTCCCGCCCTGTCATCAGGGCTCGGGGTTCAGAGCTAGGGGATTTTCCCGCAGCAGATAAGAGAATCCCTGAATGCCGCCGCATGGAACGTAAGGTATAACTTGTGCATGAGTTGCGTTTTCAATCATTTGAAGGATTTCACGATGAGCTCTTCATTCAAGACGATTTCAGCGTGCATCGCAACCCTTGCATTCGCAATGGTTTGCTGCACCGGCTCGGTCCTGGCCGCAGAAGGCGGAGCCCCTCCCCCGGCTGCCCCCAAAGACCCCGCGCCCAAAGCGGCGGCCCCGGACAAACCCGTTGAAAAGGCCCCCCCTGCGGACCCTAAAGCCGCCCCTGACGCACGAAAGGACTCCGAACCGGCCTCCGGCAAGGAATACGAAATGGAGGAGGTGACGGTCTGGACCGCTACGAAGACCAAGACCAACGTCTTCAGGCTGTCCAGGTTCCTCACCATAGTCGACGAGGAGGAGTTCCGCAGGCTGAATCCGACCGTCGGCGTCGACACCCTGGGGCTCAGGATAGGCACCTGGGTCGAGCACAGGACCGCCACTACCGGCGATCCCGTGATCCGCGGGCTTTCCGGCGGAAACCTTCTCGCCCTTGTGGACGGCTGCTCCCTCAGCACGTTCTGGGGCGAGGGCGGATTCGCCGGCGACGACATGTACGGCAAGGTCGACCCCGACTGCGTGGAGCGCATCGAGGTGCTCCGCGGTCCGGGATCAGTCATGTACGGATCCCAGGCCCTGGGCGCCGTTGTGAACTTCATCACGCGCTCTTCCCCCTACGACTTCACCGAGGAAGGGGACAGAATCGGAGTCAGGGGCAAGTACACCTACACTTCCGGCAACAACGGCCTGTCATGGAGGGCCGAGGTGTTCGGCGCAGGCACGTTCTACAGGTTCCTCATGGGCGGATCGTTCCGCGACCTGAACGACATGCGCGCGGGCGGCGACGTCGGCATCCTGAACCACACGAGCGGCGAGGACTACAACTACGACCTCAAGTGGGACTTCAAAATCGCCAAAGGCCACGTGGTCTCCATTTCCCACCAGAACGTCCATCGCGTCGACACCCACCGCTACTACAGGCAGACGCAGTAAAACACACACGACCGCCAGGCCTACACGCTCACCTATAAAATCGAGGACCTGTCCGACCTCTTCTCCGACGTGACCTTCAAGCAGTACTTCCAGAAGAAGGTCGATCGCAGGAGATGGAAGCTCTCGGACCCCAGCCCGAAAATCGGCTTCGCGCGCACTGAAACGCACCAGACCGACCTCCAGACAACCATGAAGTTCGAGGCAGCCGGCGAGCACGCAGTCACCGTCGGGATGGGATACCACCTCGACAGGGGCGAGAGCCCGGACGACGAGCAGTTCACCTACCGCAAGGAGACCTGGCCCGTCGGCCCCCCGGGCGAACGCATGGACTCGCCCCTCACCTGGTGGCACAACTGGTCCGTCTTCGCGCATGACGTGTGGAAGGACGCTGTCATCGAAGGCCTCTCCATCGAGGTAGCCGCCAGGTACGACTACTTCTACTTCTATTCAGACCCGTTCTCGAGCAGGTACTACCCCGTGGCCTACGTCGCGAACCCGTACGCTTTCGCCTCGCTCGAGGACGCCCAGCGCTTGGACGACTTCGACTACCAGGACCATGTCGTCACCGGCGGAATCGGCGCCTCCTACGCCGTGCTCGACTGGCTCAGGGCGGTGGTCAACTTAAACGTCGGCTTCCGCCACTGGCCCCCCGCTTTCGGTGTGACGGTGCACGGCAACAACCTGTACGCGCCCACGACGGATGGCGCCGACATGTACAGCTACACGGCCGAGGCGGGAATCAAGTGGAAGCACAAGAAGTTCGACGGAGAGGCAGTCGCCTACTACACCTGGTGGGACGGCTTCGTCGAGTACGGCCCCGGCACTTTCATGGGCCAGGACTGGTACGACTGGGACGCGGACGGCATCCGCGACGGCAACGAATCAATCTACACCAGGCAGGACTCCGGCCAGGCGTACGTGTACGGCGTGGAGCTCGGCGGCACCTGGCACTGCAAGGGCGACTTCGACGCGCTCTTCAAATGGGGCGAGGGCTGTTGGGACGGCCTCAGCGTCTACATGGGCTTCATGTGGAACTACGGCGTGGACCTCGCGCACCGCACCACCGCCAGCCGCCACTACGAACCCATCCGCCAGACCCATCCCGCGCGCGGGCTCCTCACCCTCAAGTGGGAAGAGCCGGCGAGCAAGAAGGCATGGATCTCCCTCACGGGCGACATCGTGGGCCCGTTCGACAGAATCCCCAACAGCCGCGAGAACGACTCCTCGTACTGGGTCGACCCCGCGGTGTCGTCCAGCGGCAAGATCAGGCCCGACGGCCTGCCCGGCTACACCGTGTGGCACTTGAACTCCGGCTGGAAAGCCACTGAGAACCTGACCCTCACGCTCGGTTGCGAGAACATCTTCAACAAGAAGTACCGCAGGGCGCACAGCCGCTGCGACGAGATGGGCACGAACGTGTCCCTGGGCGTGGATCTCAAGTTCTGATTGAAACGACCTTTCTCATGGGGGGGGCGCGCGGCGTCGCGCGCCCCCCTGCATCCTGATTAGAGGCTGACGATGAAGAGATTGCTTCCGAGAAACAACTTCACCAGGGGTTGCATTGCGAGCGCCCATCCGATTCGCAGGTGGGCGCTCGCGACGTGCCTCGCGGCCGCGGCCGCCTGCTCCGGCTGCGGGCAGAAGAACGACCTCGTGCTCTACTCCGCAGGCGACAAGATGTTCTCCGAGACCGTAATCAACGAGTTCCAGAGCGCGACCGGCGTCACCGTCGTCATCGCCTCGGATACGGAACTCACCCGCGGCATCGGGCTCCGCACCAGAATCATGAAGGAGAAGGACAACCCCAAGGCAGACGTCTACTGGAACAACGAGCTCGCCAACACGATACTCCTGAAGCAGGACGGCGCCCTGGCCCAGTACAAATCGCCGTCCGCCGAGGACATACCCGCGGAGTTCAAGGACCCCGAGGGCTACTGGACCGCCTTCGGCGCCAGGGCACGGATTTTCCTCGTGAACACCGACCTCGTCCTTGAGAGCGAGACGCCGAGATCGATGAATGACATCGCCGATCCGAAGTGGAAGGGGAAATTCGGGATGTCCGCGGTCACGGGCGGGACCACGGCCACCCACGCCGCGGCGCTGTTCGAGCTCATGGGCGAAGCCGAGGCCAGGAAGTTCTACGCGGCCGTGAAAGCCAACGGCGTGGTCCTGTGCAACGGCAACGGCAACGTCAAGGACCGCGTCGCCGACGGCGAGCTGGCCTTCGGCTGGACCGACACGAACGACGCCAACATCGCAATCAAGCAGGGCAAACACGTCAAGGTGGTCTACCCGGACCAGGGCGAGGGCGAGATAGGCACTTTCCTAATCCCGCACTCGGTGTCGCTCGTCGCCGGAGCGCCCAACGCCGACAACGCGAGGAAGTTCATCGACTTCCTCCTCAGGCGCCAGACCGAGGAGAAGCTGGCTGCTTCCGCTTCCGCCCAGGTGCCCGTGAGGTCCGGGGTCGCCGTGCCGCGCGAGGCAGCCATGCACTTCATCATGGACATCAAGCTGATTAAGAACTTCAACCAGAAGGTCGATTTCGCGAAGGTCGCCGCGCGCCTCCCCGGCGTAATCGAGTACATGGAGAAGGAGTTCAACAAGTAAGCCGGCCTCATGCGCGCCGACTGAAAAAATCCCGAAGTGACCGTGATCATGGGGAAACCCTTTTGGAAAAGGGTTTCCCCACACCCTTTCCGAAAACTTTTCTTTGTTGGAGTTCCGGGATGGGGGGCTCGAATCGTTCATGAATCCCGTCGGGTTCCCGGACTCGACCCGTGTGCAGCCAATGCTTGTTTGCAAACCAGGCCCCCCAACCCGGAACTCCATCGAGAAAAAGTCTTTGAAGAGGGTTTGGGGGAAACTTTCTCCAGAAAGGTTCCCCCAAGAATCTACGGCTCTTGGGAATTCTTCAGTTGGCACGCATGAGGGCGGTCCGCCGCCTACTTCCCCCCGCCTGCGGCGCCGCCCCACTGAGGCCTCACGCACAGGAACAGGCTCTTGCCCCCGCGGATGACGTTGAAGCACACCTCGGGCTCTTTGGCCTCGATGACCTCCTTCATGCGCTTGTGGAACTCCTCGACGTTCGAGACCTTCTTGAGAACAACGCCCTTTATGATGTCGCCCGGCCTCACGCCCGCGAGCTGGGCCCAGCCCGCCGACTCCGTCTGCGTCACCCTCACACCGTCGGTGTCCATGGGAAGCTTCTCGTTGTCGAGGAAGTCCCGCGTCAGCGGCTTAATCCTGATGCCGAAGGTCTTCTCCTCCGACTCCTCCACTTCGTATTCCCGCGTGGGCTCCTCCTCCATTGCCACCTTTATCTCGGTCTCGGAGAATCCCTGACCGCCCTTGCGGGCCACGACGAATGCCTTCACCGTCCCGGCCGCCGCCCTCTCGACCGCCTTGGTGAACTTTTCGAGGTCCTTGTCCTCGGATATCTCGAGCTTCTCCCCGTCGATCTTCACCACTATGTCGCCTTCCAGGAGTCCGGCCTTGGAGGCGGGGGAATCCTTGAGGATCTCGCCGAGCATCACCCCTCCGGGGCCGGCGAGCCCCATCTGCTCGGCCAGCTCCTTGGACAGGGCCTGGAAGCCCCTGACGCCCAGCCAGCACTTCCTTCTGAGGAACTTGGACGGGTCGGCGAGGAAATCCTTGAAGTCCCTGTAGCAGAGAATCCTCGGCGCGCCCCTGCCGCCCGGGAAATACATCGTCCTGCCGCCCATGTTCACCGTGCGCCCTCCCCCGGACGAGGAAGACATCGCCACGAAGCCCACGGCTTCGCCCTCCATGTCAATCACCGGGCAGCCTGCGAGCCCCTGCAGGGAGTCGTCGACAATGTACTCGGGCGGGCCTGCGGGCTTCTCGACCACCGCGGTGATTCTGCGGAGGCTGAAGGTGGGCTTGTATCCCGGATCGTTGGACAGTAGGTCGAGGACGATTATTTCCTGCGCGAGATCGAGGCCCTTGGTCTCGACCATGACGACGGGCTTTATTTCCGGCGCCTTTTCACCGGGCTTCGGGTCCTCCTTCTTGATTTTCAGCAGAGCCAGGTTCAGCTCCTCGTCCTTGCCCAGGAAAGCCGCCTTCGCCTTGACGTCCTTCCCGAAGATTATCGAGTACTCCGTCGGCTTCTGGTAGCGGCCCCCGACGGGCGGGTCGATTTCGTCCGTGCCCGTGGCCATGACCAGCCCCTCAGCCCCGACGATGACACCGGTGGCGGCGAACTTCCCCGCTCCCTTGCCGTCGGCCTGCTTGCACTCGTACTCGATTTTCACGATCGACGATCCGTGCCTCTCCACGGCCTTGAGGATGATCTTCTGGGTCTCGTCCGCGACAGCCGCAAGCTGCACCGCGCACGCAAGGACAACAGCCGAAAAAGCAGAAATGAGCCTCATGTTCTCCTCCGAACTACGCGTTCAATACTCGTCCCCGTCGCCGGGCCTGCCTTCGCCCTTGCCCCGGCCCTCGTCCTTCCCCGCGGGCTTTTCCTCGGGCGCGGGCTTGGCCTCGGGCTTCTCTAGCACCACGGACCTCGGCGTCCTGCCGCCCCGGACTACCTTCAGCAGCGCTTTGGCCTTGGACCCTTCCTTCACCTTCTTGAGCAGCTCGCCGAAATGCGCGAGGTTCTTCACTTCGGTCCCGTCGATTTCCTTGATGATGTCCCCGTTCTGGAGGCCCGCCTTGGCGGCGGTCGAGCCGCTCACGGCGCCCGTGAAGAGCACGCCCGACCCGCCCGGAATCCTCATCTCCCTCGCGAGGGATTTCGTAATCTCCTTGGCCGTGAACCCCCAGTCCTCGAACTCCACCTCCTCGCCCGAGACGTTCTCGAGCGGCTCGGTGGCGAAGTCCGCGGTCAGCTTCTGCTTCTTGCGAACGTAGTCGATTTTGAGCTTCGAGCCGACGTCGATGTCCGCGACCATCTTGGCGATTGGGTAGATTTCCTCCTCGAACCTGGCACACATGGCCCTGCCGTTCATGGCCACGATGACGTCGCCCGGCCTGATGCCGGCCTTGGATGCGGGCGAGTCCTCCTCCACGTCCGACACCAGCACGCCGCCATCGGCCACGTCGCCGAGGAAGCTCTTCTTGAACTTCTCCATGGGCTGGAACCTGACGCCAATCCAGCTCCTCGTCACCGAGCCGGTGTCGATTATCTTCCTGGACACCTCCTTCACGATGTTGACCGGTATGGCGAATCCCATGCCCGCGCCGCCCCTGGCGTTAATCCCTATCACCTCGCCCTTGAGGTTCACGAGCGGCCCGCCGCTGTTCCCAGGGTTTATGAGCGCGTCGATCTGAATCCAGGTGTTGAACTGGCCGGTCTCCTGCGGCCCCTCGATGTCCATCACGCCGAGCGAGCGGTCCTTGCAGGACACGACCCCGAATGTGACCGTGCGGGTCAGGGAGAAAGGCGACCCCATCGCCAGAACGAAATCCCCCTCCTCGACCCTGTCCGAATCGCCCAGCACAGCCCACGTGAGCGTGTTGCCCGTGTACTTCTTGAGGTCGAGCTTTATCACCGCGATGTCCGTCCACGGGTCGGCGCCAACGAGGATCGCAGGCACTTCCTCCTTGTTGGACATGACGCAGATGCAGCTCTTGGCCTTGCCTGCGACGTGGTAGTTCGTGACGACGTAGCCCTCAGGCCCAATCATCACGCCGCTCCCGAAGCCCGTCGAGCTCACCTTCCTGCCGCCCCTGAAGGTCTCGACGATGGGCTGAACCCGAACGAGCGCGGGCATGACCCTGTCCCGCGCGGCCTTCACCTGCTCCTGGACTGCCCGGAACTCCCGGGACTCGGTCTGCTGGCCCAAGGCGGTCCCCGTGGACAAAGCCGCCAGAAGCGGCAGCGCCGCGAACGCGAAAGACAATGACACCCTCATCGCCCCAACCTCCTTTCCGAAACCCCGGTCCGAAGCCGGCCCATGCGACCCGGCAGGACCCTGAACCGAATTCTAACCTGAAAAGGGCCCGGTGCAAGCGCGCAGGCGCGGTTCCAGCGATGAAGAGTCGCGCGCGGAATCGTTGATTTGGCTCGGCACGCGCCGAGCCCGCAATCCGCATGGAGGAGAATCAAGGCATGGGCCGGAGGGACGATCGAGCGGCACGTCGAATGCAAAGGCTCTGCCGCAGTCCAAATCCCATAGTCACTTAGTCAAAATACTATTGCAGAAATTGAAAGGATTTTCCGCTTTTCACGCGCGCAGCGCGTGTTATAACCCGGACGAGCCCTGCTTTTGTTTTCAGTCCGGCTCGTCCGGGTTATGAGGTTTCGAATGAACATGCGCATCGCGTCCGCGGCTGCGGCGTTCCTGGCGGTCTCGCTCCTTTGCGTCGCCGAGGAGGGCGGGGATCGAATCGTCTGGGTGCACTCGCCGGGCGACTTCGACCCCGATCCCAAGCCGGTCCCTCTCGGCGAAGTCGGGAATCCGCTCGACTACGCGGGTGCGAGAATCGGCATGAACGCGCGCGATTTCGAGCTGCCCAGGGGCGACGAGACCTACTACAGGTTCGCCTGCCGCTTCCCGGTAATCGACTCCGTCTCGAACCAGCCCCTCTACATGAAGCAGTGGGCCGAGGACGAATCCGCGCGGATTTCGGCGGCCCACACGGACAAGGGCATAGGCGCGGTCGAGGACGCCCTGGGGGTGCTGACCGGATGGAACGCGCCTCCGGCCGAAGCGCCGGAGCTTTCGAAGGAATTCGAGGACAAGTTCGCCTCCGCGGGCTTCACCCCGAAATACAGGGCCGCCCTGTTGAATCTCGTTCGCGGGTTCCTGGCCTCGAGGCATGTCGCGCTCGGCGCCATCGAGCGCCTGTCCGCGGCGGAAATCGAGTTCCTCGACCGGAACCCGGGCTACTACATCGCGCCGGACGGCAAGACCATGCCTTCCCTCACCGGCAGCGTGGACACTCACCTCAGGTTCGCCGCAATCGCCAGGAAGGTCGGGTTCGACTGGGTGTTCCGCGCCTCGCGCATGCTCGCGTCCGCGGTCCGGGCTTACGCGGCGGCGACGAAGGGATTCGGCGAAGCCGATTTCCTGGAGAAACCGGACCCGCTCTGGAAAGGTTTCTCGCAGAGAATCGGCCGGGCCATGACCGACACGATTGCCGTGTTCGGCACGCGCGACGACAGCCATCACGCAGACGCTCTCCTCGAAATCGACCTCGGCGGGAACGACACCTGGACCAACAACGCGGGATCATGCTGGAAATCCGGCATGGGAGCCGCGCTGTGCATAGACCACGGGGGATGCGACAAGTACGTTACGAACCGGAAAGCGCGGCTGATTCCCGGGAGCGGCGGATACGTGAAGCTCGACTTCTCCGCGGGCTTCGGCTTCCTTGGATCAGGGTTCCTCGTGGACCTCGGCGGCGACGACCGCTACGAGGGCGGCCATTTCTGCCAGGGCGCGGGCATCCTGGGCGTCGGGGTGCTCTGGGACGCAGGCGGCGACGACGTCTATACCGCGAACGCTTTCTGCCAGGGCGCGGCCGTCTTCGGCCTGGGCATGCTGCTCGATTCGGCCGGCGAGGACATGTACGACTGCGCAACGCTCGGCCAGGGCGCGGCTTCGACCATGGGCCTCGGCGTGTGCTCGGACCTCGAGGGAGACGACCGCTACCACTTGAACGTGGGGCCCGGCAAGGACGCGCTCAACAACCTGCCCGGCTACGGCCAGGGCGGCGCGCTCTCGTTCCGCCACATGCCGTGGCGCGGGAAGCTCACCCCCTACGGCGGAATCGGGATGCTGGTCGACTCGGACGGGAACGACAGGTACAGGTCACAGGGCTGGTGCGACCAGGGCGGCAGCTACATCATGTCCCTGGGCGTGCTCGCCGACTTCGCAGGGAACGACCACTATTCCGCCGGCACGGGCCAGGGCAGCGGCATACACATCACGAACGCGATTCTGGTGGATCGCGGCGGTCACGACGTGTACGACGGCGGGTTCCGCACCGGCGGGTCCGGCGGGGACAGGTCGCCGGGCTTCCTCATCGACTACGGCGGGAACGACACCTACAGGTCGAGGACTTCCTCCTACGGCACCGGCGTGAAGCCGTTCTCCTACTCGCTGTTCATCGACTACGGCGGCGACGACGCGTACATCTGCCCCGAGCCGAAGGGCAGGATACTCTTCAACAACTGGGACAGCTTCGGCGGGGTCTGGCCCGAGTCCGAGCCCAATCTCTGGCCCTACGCCATCTGTCTCGACCTCGGCGGACGGGACGACTACAGGGTCCGCAACAGGGCCAACGACTCCGAGCGCCTGAGCTTCGGCCACGGAATCCACGTGGACATGGAATGGAAGGGCGGGGACGTGATAGGCAGGGTCGCAGACCCGCTCGAGCCGTACCGGGCGTTCGCCCTGCCGCAATCCGCGCAGGAGTCCCCCGCATGCGCTGATCTCGAAGCCCTCCAGTCGCCGGACGCGTTCCTGAGGTTCGAGGCGGTCGGCCGGCTCGTCGCCGCCGGCCCCGGCATCATGCCGGTGCTCGCGGACGCGCTCATGGCCTCGACGCACCGGGGCTTCAACCGCGACGTCATGGAGTGCGTCCACCACTTCCTCGCGGCCGGGCCCGTGCCGGCCGAATTCGCGGACCAGCTCAAGAGGCTCTTCGCCGCACCGGACGCCGAGGTCAGGGCACTCGCGGTGGACGACTTCGGCATCTGGGCAATCAAGTCCGCTGAGGACGCCCTGCTCGAGAAGGCCAGGACCGATCCGGACGAGAACGTGAGAAGGCTCGCCCTGCGATCGCTCATCCTCACCGAATCGGCCAAGGCTCCGGATGCGGCCTCCGCGTTCGCCGTCTCCGACCCCTCGGACGCCGCGCGCTACCAGGCCGTGACCCTCGTCGGCAGGCTCGCGCCCCGGCCCGACACGTTCGATATCCTTTCAAGAACCCTGGCCAAGGACCCCTGCGCGTACGTCAGGGTGTCCGCGGCCGACGGGCTCGGCAGGCTCGGCGACCAGAGGGCGGTCCCGCTGCTCCGCCAGGCGGCTCAGTCGGGCGATTTCTACCTCATGCGCGCCGCCGGCCGGGGCCTCGCGAACCTCGGGCTCGTCGAGGGCATCGAAGTCCTGATTAAGTCCCTCGCGTTCCCGTCAATCGACGCCTTCTACAACTACAACGTGAACGTGGCCAACGACATATCGGCCTACGCCGGCTTCGACCTGCCCGAGGACCGGAGATACGAGCAGGAAAAGTGGCAGGCGTGGTTCGACGCGAACAAGGACAAAATCGACATAAGAAAGAACGCCGAGGCCGGCCGGAAATACACCGAATTCGCCAGGACGCTGACCGGCGCGGCTCCCATGGAGGTCATTGCAAAGCTCGAGGAGTTCCTGCAGAAGTTCCCGGGAAATCCCAAGGCGTCCAAGACCCTGGCAGGAACGCTGAACTCCGAGGCGTGGATTATCGCCACCGCCCCGCCCGAACCCGGCAAGCCGGCCCCGGCCGACGCCGTGAAGATGGCCCGCCGGGCCGTGGAGCTCGACCCGAAACCCGAGTACATCGACACCCTGGCGGAGGCCCTGATTGCCGCGGGCGAGGTCGACGAGGCGGAGCGCCTCTGCGCCGCCATGCTCGAGAAAATGCCCGGCGAAAGGATGTTCGCCGAGAAGCTGGAACGTTGCAGGAAGATCCGCGACGCCCGCGGAGCAGGGAAGTAGGGTTCCCGGGATTGTCCCTGCGGGAGGGCGAAGTTCCGCTGAGCCACTTCCGAGCGGCTGCAGCTGGCATCCGTGACAATATGCCCGGCCTCTGGAGGGCCTGCATTACAGGCAAACTAATCCCCTGAATTTAGGCCGCGCAGGAGCGCGGCCCTCCAGGATGTTTCCGCATGCTTCATTGATTACATCAAGCACCGTACCCTGGCTCATTCACTTCTCCTTTGTTGAATGCCCCGGCGGCATGGTCTATCATTCGGCTGCGCGCCTCCTCGGCTGCGTTTTGAAACGGTTTCAGGTGGCAGGATCCAACGGCGACGGCAATCGCGCTGATTCGGCATGCAAAGGACGCCTCTCCGGCGGCTTCCTCCGCATCGGCCCGGCCGCCTTCTGCGCAGCGCTGATTCTCGCGCTCTGCGTCGCCTGCGCGGTCCCGTACGACTGGCCCGGGGTCTACGACGCCGCGACGCTGGAGAGAATCGGCGGATTCACGGCCCGCCTGCCGGCCGCCTCGGTCGTGCTGGAGCCGATTGCCGGGCCTGCGAGGGCGTTCGCGCTCGGGCCGGCCCTGAGGACCGCGGGTTTCTCGTGGATTGCATGGGCGGCGATATTGGGCGCCGCGGCCGAGGTGATCCGGCTGGCTCTTCGGCGGCCCGCGGCCGGCGAGGGCGGAATCCTGCGCCGCGCAGCCTTCTCCGCCGCAAGGGCCTTCCTCCCGCCGGTCCTGACCGCGCTGTTCCTCCTGACGGCCATGTTCCCGTACATCCCCGGCTACCGCCTCTCCGCGGATGATCCGGACGTCATGCTCGCGGACTTCCACACGCACACGTGGCACTCGGACGGGTATTTCCCGCCGTCATACGTGCTTCGCTGGCACCGCATGCACGGGTTCGACGCGGTGGCCATCGCCGATCCCCACACTCACGACGGCGCTGCCGAGGCGGAAAAGGCCCTGGCGAACCTGCCCGGCATGACCGTGATCACCGCGGAGGAGAGGCGATACCCCGGGGCGGGGTACTTCCTCGTGCTCGGGCTGCCGGAGATCCTGGACACGGACCCGCTCCCGCGAATCGAAAGGGTCGCCGAATACGCGCACGGCAGGTCGCGCGCCGCCGTAATCTCCTGCCCCTGCATCCGGCACGAGGACAGGCTCCCCGCGTCCAGGCTCATGGGATTCGGCTTCGACGCAATAGAGGCCTACAACCACGGCTGGCAGCCCTCGACCGGGCAGAGGGCCGAGATTCTGGCCGCCCGGGAAGCTTTCCAGAGACCCATGGTCGCGTCGCTGGACTGGCACGGGAAGGGCATGGGGGGCAAATGCTGGACCGCGCTGAGGGTCCCCGGCTGGCGGAGCATGCCGGGCAACGGCGAAAGAGCGAGGGCGGTCATCGACGTGCTTGCGGAAAGGAGGGCGGGCGACGTCCGCGCCGTCGTGATAGGCAGCCCCGGCCCGGCTTCGGCCGCCAGAATCGCGTTCGACCCCTTCGTGACCCTGAGCGGGTATTTCCTCGGGCTCGGGCCGGCTCAGCTCGCGTCCTGGATTCTATGGATTGCCGCTTTCGCAGTCTCGGCCCGGCTCCTGGGCTGCGGAAGGCCGGTCTTCGCCGCGCGGCTCGCCGTCTCTTCGGCCTGCCTAATCCTGTCCGCGATGTTCGCCTTCCATTCAGTCGTGCTTGCCGCAGGCGCCGCCTCCGCCCCGGACCCGGCGATGCTCATCAAGACCGCCGCGCACTTCGCCTGCCCTGCGGCCGCTTCCGCCGCCCTGGCCTTCGCCCTCCGCCCGCGCCCGTACCCCAGGTCCGCGGGACGCAGGGGGTCACACCTTGACTATTGACTTGATTGCCCGGGAGCAGGACCCTCCTCCCGGCCCGATCCGTGCCGGACGGCTCTTCTTATAATCCACGCGATTACAGCCGCTGCGATGGCCCCAATCCCCGCCCAGTGGAGAACCCAATGCAGCCTCGATCCCGTGGCTACGGCCGTGACTCCAGCCCAGAACAGCCCGGCGATCGCAGGCGAGGCCGACAGCCTGCAGGTGAAGACCGCGAGCAGGGCGAGAAGCGAAATCAGCGCCCCGGCAGGGACCGCGCCCAGTGCCCTCAGGTTCGAGACGACCGCCACGAGGCCGGACACGGAAACCGCGAACGCAATCTCGCCCAGGGCCGACCCCTTCCAGGGTCTTGAAAGCGCCGCCACGGCGTCGCCGGCCTCGGAGACTTCGCAGGCGAGGTCGTCCATGACTTCGCGCGCGGTCGAGTACCTCTCCTCGACGGGATCGAGCATGCGGGAGACCACGAGGTCGAGTACTTCGGGGACGTCCGGAGCGAAATGGCTCGGCGGATTGATGCTCGACGGCAGGGTCCCGGCCAGCATGCGGTAGAAGACCACCCCGAGGGAATAGATGTCGGATTTCGGATTCGGGTCCGCGCCTTCCTTCTGCTCCGGGGCCATGTAGTCCGGGGTTCCTGCGGCGCCTCGCCCGTCCCGAGTCGACGAGGCCGAATCGAGGGACCCCGCCGCGCCGGGTTCCTCCGAAGGCATGGCGGCGAGGCCGAAGTCCGATATCCTGGCGCGGCCGTCCTTTCCGATTAGGATGTTGGCGGGCTTCAGGTCCCTGTGCACGACGCCCTTTTCGTGCGCATATCCGAGGCCCTCGAGGACGTCATTCGCCAGCCTGACGGCCTCCGCGTGCGGGAGCATTCCCCTTTCGCGCAGCATATCCTCGAGGCTCCCGCCCTCGACGTATTCCATGCGCAAATACGGCGTGCCGCACAGGGTGTCGACGTCGAGCACTTTCACGACGTTGGGGTGCTCGAGCGTCCTGAGCACGCCCGCCTCCTTCTTGAGCCTCGCGAGAGCCCGCTCCCCCTCCGGGAACTTGAAGGCTTCGAGCCTGCCGGGCCACTCCCTGTGCTCGGCGAGCCAGACGGACCCGAATCCGCCCCGGCCCAGCATGCGCTTCAGCACCCACGGGCCTATGTTGCGCCCCTCGCTCATCGCTCCCGGAGCCCCATCCATCGGCTATTCGCCCTCCTTCTTCCTGTTCTTCTCCTCGAGGATCTTCATGGCCGCGAGCTTCTCCATGTTCTTGGCAGCCTCAGGCAGGTCTGTCCAGAAGGTCCCGGGCCCGGCGTAGCGCAGGAATATCTTTATGTCGTCCGGCAGGCCGGTGGCGAAGATGTAGCGCGCGTAGTCGTCGGGCGTGCCCAGTGCGAGGATGTTCTGGCTCAATTCGTCGGACTTGGCGGTCTGGGCGAGCTCCTCGACATCGGCTTTGGCCTTGCCCATGAGCCTGGCCTTCAGCGCGTCGAGCTTCGCGACCTCGTACATTATGGATGCGACCTGCACCTGGGTTTCAGCCTCAATCTTGGCGACTTCCCGCTCGCCGCCCGCGCCCACTTCAGCAAGCATCTTCCGCGTCTCCGCCTCGACCTCGCGGACGCCCTTGTTCACGTCCGCCTTGAGCTCCTCGAGCTCGTTCTTCACGGTCTGCGTGATCTTCTGCTCCTCCTTGGTGAGCTTCTCCTCGACCGCAATCTTGCCCTCCTGGATGGGCGTGCGGACCTCGGCCGGGACGATGATGGCCCTCACGAGGCCGAGGAGCACGTCGATGTTCCTGTTCTTGCAGACGAGCTCGAGCTCCCTGGTGAACGCGTCCTGGAACTCCTCGCGCGTCTTGCCCTCGATGAATTCCTTGGCCCCGTACTTGGATCCCTCGATTCTGCATATGGACTCGACCTGGGGGTATATGACCTTCTTGATTACGTCGTCGATGTTGCCGAAAGCGTTGATTACGAGCGGCACCGCCGACGGCTCGAGGCCCCACACCACGGAGATGTCGAGCTTGATGCTGAACCCGTCCTTGGACGGGAACTCGACCTCTGTGAAGCCGTTCTGCCTGTAGCCTATCGCCACGAGGTCGACCTTGTACTCGCGGGGATTCAGATAGTAGATGCCGGGCTGCAGGACGTCCTTGAGGATGCCCCTCTCGCCTTTGTCGGCCAGGCTTCCCGGTTTGGAGGGCGGCCCGGAGAGCGACGTCACGCACCCCACGTCGCCGGGCTTGATGACCGTCGCCTCGACGGGCGTCACCTGGTAGGCCACGGGATTGATGCGCCACCTTCCGGGCGTCAGCACCTTCCTCATGACGCCCTTGTAGCCCTTCTCCGCCAGGAAGTCCCCGGGCGGGAGCGACTTGCCGCTCTTGGATTCCGCTATTCCCACGAACCCCGGCTTGATTTCCACGACGCTGTAGGTCGTCATGCGCTCGTAGGTCACGGGGTTGTAGAAGTGCCGGCCCTCGCCGTACACCCTCTCCCTGATGCCCTGGATGCCTTCGCCGACCACGCGCATCTCGTCGGCGTTGGGGTTCACGTCGCCGAACTTCGCGTTCAGGATGAGCATCTCTCCCGGCTCGACGTAGACCCGGCACATTCCCCACTTCCACACGACCACGTAGAAGAATATCACGACGAGGGGCAGCCCCACGATTAATGCGGTGGCGCCGCGCATCATGCGGAAGATCCCGCCGCCCTTGCCGCCGGCAGGTCTTTCCGCGGCCCCGCCCTCCATCCCGCTCCCGGATTCCCCGTAGCCCGAGTTCTCTTCGTTCATGGCTTCTGCCTTTCAATCCTTCATCAGACCTACTTGCCGTCCGCCTTGCCGCCCCCGGACCCGCTCGCCCCGCCGAACTCCTTGAATATGTCCGCGAACGGCCCGTCGGTGTTCGAGAGAACGTACGACAGCGCCGGCGCTATCTTGCGGTAATAGAGGTACTTGACGTAGGCGGCCCCGCTCTTGAACGCCTCGCGGGCCGTCCTGAGCCCTGCCGCCTTCGCCTTGTTGTTGAACAGCACGACGTCGGCGTCGGCCCTGCCCTTCTCGAGGAGCGCCGAAGCCTGGTCCTCGGCGGCCTTGAGCTCGAGCTTCGCAACGTCCAGCTTCCTGCCGGCCTCGATGAGAAGGACCTTCTGGTTCTCCTGCGCCTTGGTGATGGACACTGAGACCTTGGCCTCCTCGTCCTTCACCTTGGTCTTGCGGTCCATCATCGTCGTCTCCATGGACAGCTGCTTCTGCTGGATTTCCCTGTCCTTCTCCTGGGCGTACTTGTCCCTCTGCCTTATGGCGATTTCCCTCTGCCTTATGGGGTTCGCGATTTCCTGCGGCGGGAGCGTGTCCCTGACGAGCGCCGACTTGATGATTACCCCCTGCTTCGCGCAGGAGTTCTTGAGCCCCTCGAGGAAGGCGTCCTGGAACTTCTGCCTGGTCACGCCGGAGATGAAGTCCCTCGCGAGGTGCTTCGAACCCTCAATCCTGCTGAACGCCCTCGCGTTGGGGATGATGACCTCCTCCACGACGGCCATGATTATGTCCGACACCGCGTCCCCGTACTTGACGAAGACCTCTGGAATCCTGTGGGCGTCGATGTACCATTCGATTGTGCCGACGAGAGTGATGACGAACCCGTCGGAAGAGGGGAACGATATGGCGTCGGCACCCTCCATGTCGAATCTGTGCGCCCTCATGTCGACAGGGTCGATTCTCTGCACGTAGGGGTTGGGATAGTAGGTCCCCGGGGGCAGTGTCCCAGGCTGGACCCCCTTCTCGCCCTCGTCGACCATGAACCTGTTGGGGTTCCTGGACTCTACCCCGGAAAGCAGCGTCACCACGCCAACGTATCCGGCCGGGACTTCGACGGCGTTGAACGTGACCACCTCGTTGACGAGGGTGTTCACGAGATGCCTTCCGGGCCTGAGCGGAACCTCGACAATCCCCTTCTGGCCTTCGCCCGCGAGGATTTGGCCGGGATCGAGGTCGATCCCGTGCTGCCTGATGACGACGCCCAGCCTGCCCTGCGGAATCTCGACCTGGTCTATGATGACCCAGTCCCACGAGTAGGGGTTCTTCCAGTAGAAGCCCTCGGGTATGGGCTCGAGCACGATGCCCTTGAAGCCTTCGCCGGGCGACACGATGGCCCCGTCGGGAGGGTCCTGGCCCGTCTTGCGGATGAGCACCGCGGCCTTCATCGTGTCGACGTTGAGCACGCCGGAGGCGCTGAAGATGATGAGGAAAATAACGAGCAGCACCGGCGACCATCTGAGGATCCTTCTGACCCATGCCGCGACATCCGCGGGCGTCGGCCCCGAAGCAGCAGGCCTATCGGGCCCGCTCCTGCGATCCCTGAAAGTGAAACCGCCCATAGAAGAACCTCCCTTTAAAAACGCACGAACCTGTGCAGTTGAAGTCAGCGAATTCCATGCCGCGACGCGCGACATCGGGGAACACTAAACCATCGCCCCACGCTCTTCAAGAAGTATGTGCCAGCCGCACAGGATGCGCGTCGGGCGGCGCCGCCTCCTGAACCTGTCTGCGGCGCCGGACCCGCGCCGCAACGTCCAGGGCTTCAGGGCGTTGGGGAATCCCTGGGCAGCCGCCGTCCCGGCGGGGGAAGGCCGCGCCTTGGGCGGCGGCCGGCGAATCCGCAGCCGCGGCCTGCCTGCAGGCCGGCTCAGGCAGGACCGGGACGCGATTCCCGGCGCAGGGCAAACGACCAATACGAGGCGGCAGGGACCGTGGCCGAGGAGCCTCCGTGAGCATCGGTCGGACCGCCTGAAGCCTCGCGCCTGCGGCCGGAAACGCCGCACCGCGCCTACCGCTGGTTCTCCTTGAGCTGGTCGAGATACCAGCGGAACAGCGTCCGGTAGAGCTGTGCTTCGCCCCTCAAATCCGCACGGTCCGACTTCTCCGCCACGTCCGCGGCGTACGAGAGGCCCTTCTTGAACGCCTCCCTGGCTTCGGCAATCTTGCCGACCGAGGCGAGGGTGTGGCCCAGGTTCTCCCATGAGTACAGGAGGCCCGGGCTCTTCTCGCAGGCGGATTTGAGCGATGCGATGGCGTTGTCATGCTCGCCGAGCGTGAGGTAGCCGAGCGCCAGCGTGTTGGAGAACATCGCCTCCTGCGGGTACGCAGCCTCCGCCTCCTTGAGCGTGTCTACGGCGGCGCGGTACTGTCCGACGTCCGTCAGGTTCCCCGCGAGCTCCCACAGGACCCATCCGTGCACCCACGGGTGCGGCTTCAGCGCCGCAATCTTCTTCAGGAGTTCAGCCGCCTTTTCATGCTTTTCCTCAGCGCGCAGCCTCGAGAACACCTTCCTCAGCGGCTCGTAGGCGGGCGTGTAGTTGCGGTTCGCGGAGAATGCTGCCAGGTAGCACTCCACCGCCTTTTCCTCGTTGCCGAGTCCCGCAAAGCACTCGCCGAGGAGGAACCTGTACTCGGCGTTGGCCGGGTATCCCTTCGCGAGCGTCTCGAATATCACGGCCGCGAGGTCGAACTTGCCGCGGGCCCTCAGAATCCTGCCCATGTATTCGGTGTACCTGTCGTCCGTCTTGAGTTCCGCCGCGGCCCTTATCTCGGCCTCGGCGAGTTCGAGCAGCGCGTTCTTCTCGGCCTCGATGCGGGATGAGGCCAGGAAAGCCCACCAGCCGTAGATGAACCTGTACTCCGGGTCCTTGGGGTACTTCTCCGTGAGCTTCGCGAGATGAGGTTTCGCCTTCAGGAGGTTCTCGGTCCCCGACTCGGCCGATCCCAGGGCGCCGTAGCACACGCCGATGCCGTAGAGGGCCGGCCCGCTCTCCGGATCGGAGGCCAGCACCTCCTCGTAGAGAGTCACGGCCTCCTTGTACCGGCCCTGGCTCCTGAGCGAGTCGGCAGTCGCCAGATCGGCCGCCGCCGCCGGGCAGAGGAGGGCGAGCAGGACAGCGGCGCTTGCTGCGGCGGATGCGATGC
>JBFZBV010000336.1:0-3418 GCA_041308285.1 Planctomycetota bacterium
CTCGTGCTGGCCGGGCGCGACCTCGTGGTGCGAAGCCTCGACCTCGAAGCCCATGGCCTGCAGCGCGATGACGATGTCGCGTCTGGCTTCCTCGCCCTTGTCCACGGGAGTCAGGTCGAAATACCCCGCCGAGTCGTGCGTGACGGTGGTCGGCTTCCCGTCCGGCTCGCGCTGGAAAAGGAAGAACTCGGCTTCGGGGCCGGCGGCCAGCGTGTAGCCCATTTTCGCCGCCTTCTCCACGGTCTTCTTGAGCCTGAGCCTGGGGCAGCCTTCGAAGGGCGTGTCGTCGGGATTGTAGACGTCGCAAATCAGCCTTGCGACTTTGCCTTTCTGGCCGTTGCCGTTCTCAGTCCAGGGGTAGACGGTATAGGTCTCGAGATCAGGCTTCAAGAGGACGTCGGACTCTTCGACCCGGGAGAACCCCTCAACCGAGCTGCCGTCGAACATGATGTCCCCGTCAACGGCTTTCTCGAACTGGCTGTAAGGAAGCTCCTTGTTCTTGACGATGCCCATGATGTCGGTGAACTGGAGCCTCAGGAACTTGACCCCGTCCGCAGCCATCTTGTCCAGGATTTCGTTCTTTTCCATGCCGATTCCCTCAATATGCTGTATTCCTCGTTTTCATCAATACTACAATTCGAAGCCCAAGCGCCCGTTTGGATGTCGCGCGATTATATCTTTTCCTGCAAGAAAAACATTTCATTTCGCAGAATCGCATGAAAAAACAGGAAAAAAACGCAGGGAATCTTATGGAACTGGAGGATTCATGTGACAAGGTGCGATTACTCCCCGCCCAGCGCCGCAATATCGGCCTCAGCCATCATTTCTATCCGTGCGTCCATGATGAGCTGCTTCTCGTAGGGATTCGCACCCCCGGATCCCGGAATCGGATCGCCGGGCTGGGATACGATTGCATCGACGGCCTTCATGCCGGACACCACCTCGCCGAAAGCCGAATAATGGCGGTCCAGGTCGGGGCTGTCGGCGACCATTATGAAGAACTGGCTTCCGGCGGAGTCGGGATGGTCCGATCTCGCCATGGAAACGATCCCTCTTCGGTGCTTCACGTCGTTGAATTCGGCCTTGAGGTAAGTGCCCGCGCCCTTCCAGGAATAGCCGCCCTGGCCGTCGTTGGATTTGTCGCCGTCGCGTGTGTTGGGATCGCCTCCCTGAATCATGAAGCCCGGGAACACCCTGTGGAAATAGGTGCCCCTGTAGTATCCGCTCTGGCAGTGCTCTATGAAGTTCCTCACGTGCTCCGGAGCCTTGGCAGGAAAGAGCCGGATGTGAATCCTGCCCTGAGTCGTCTCGAGCACGGCGATTGCGCTCTTCCCCTGGCCCTCCTCCCCGGCCCCGGCTCCCGCGCCCATGCCCCCGGCCGCCGGCCCGGGCCCCGGCGCGCCGTCTTCATCCCCCTTGCCGCAGGACGCCGTGAGAGCGAACAGGAGCGTCGCCAGCAATGCAGGCCGAATCCTCATCATACGTCCCTCAAGGGCTGCGCACACGGCATGAATCGGGGGAAATGAAGCTGCGGAGGTCGTGCCGGCCCCGGCCCGGCCGGCTCGCGAGGCCGCTAGATCTCCATGATTTCCTTTTCCTTCTTCTTGAAGATCTCGTCGACCTTTATCTCGAACTTCTTGAGCTCCTCGTGAACTTCCTCCTTGAGCTTGTCCGCGTCGTCCTCGGAAATCGACTTGTCCTTCTCCGCGGCTTCGGCCTTTCTCTGGCCGTCCCTCCGTATGTTCCTGAGCGCTATCCTGGTCTCCTCGCACTTGTCCTTGACGATTCCCACGGTCTGCTTCCTGCGCTCCTCGCTCAGGGGCGGCACGACCAGCCGGATGAGCTTGCCGTCGTTGTTCGGGGTGATGCCGAGGTCGGACTTGAGAATCGACTTCTCGATTTCCTTCAGTATCGAGGGGTCGAACGGCTTGATGACCAGGAGCCTCGGCTCAGGCGCCGACACGGAGGCGATGCCCTTGAGGGGCGTCGGGGCTCCGTAGTAATCCACCTTGATGCTGTCGACCAGGCCCGGCGTGGCCCTGCCTGATCTGAGCGACCGGAGTCCGATTTCGAGGACTTCAACGGCCTTCTCCATCCTCTCGACGGTGTCAAGCATGATTTCGTCGTAGTCCATTTCCGCCCTCCATATCCCGGACGATCCGGCGTCCGATTACTGACGTACTCGGGGTTTCAGGGCTGGGATATCAGCGTGCCGACCCTCTCGCCGCGGACCGCCCTGAGTATGTTGCCTTTCTTGCGCATGTTGAAGACCAGGATGGGCAGCTTCTTCTCCATGCAGAGCGTCACCGAGGTCATGTCCATGACTTCGAGCTTCCTCGTCAGCACGTCCAGATAGGTGAGTGTCTCGAACTTCTCCACGTTGGGGTCGATTTCCGGATCGGCCGAGAAGACCCCGTCCACCCTCGTGGCCTTGAGGAGCACGTCCGCGCGGATTTCGGCGGCCCTGAGCGCGGCGGCCGTGTCGGTCGAGAAGTGCGGGTTGCCCGTCCCCCCTGCGAGGACGACAATCCTGCCCTTCTCGAGGTGCCTTATCGCCCTTTTCCTGACGTAGGGTTCGGCCATCGCGCCCATGTCCATGGCGGTCATGACCCGCGTCTCCACCCCGTGCACCCGCTCAATCTGGTCCTGGAGCGCGAGCCCGTTCAGGACCGTGGCAATCATCCCCATGCAGTCCGCGGTCTCCCGGAGCATGCCCGTCCGGGACAGGTCCCGGCCGCGCACGATGTTGCCCGCCCCGACGACCACCGCGAGCTGCACGCCTTCCTTGGCGGCCTCGACAATCGACGAGGCGAGGACCGCCACGTCCGACATGTCGATGCCCTGCCTTCCCTGCGCGTTGAAACCCTCGCCGCTGACCTTGAGCAGAACGCGCTTGTAAGTCATGGTTCAAGCCCCAACGATTCCCGGGCCGCCCGAATCCCGGGCTCCGGCCGGACCCGGGGGGATCCCGGACCGGGCGGGCGCGCCCCGGCGACCGCCGCCCTAGGTCCCGACCACGAGTCTCGCGAAGCGGCGCACGGTTATCTCGCCGCCTACCTCGGCCGACACCCTGGCGAGCAGGCCCTTGACGGTGAGCTTCTTCTCCTTGACGAACTCCTGATCGAGCAGCGAGTTCTCCTGGTAGAACTTGGCCAGCTTGCCCTCGACTATCTTCGGCCTGATTTTCTCGGGCTTGCTCTTCACGTCGTCCGATTCCGCGGCCAGCATCCGCTCGCGCTCGACCGTCTCCTTCGGGATGTCGTCCCTGCCGACCCCGAGCGGCGCCGAGTGGGCCACCTGCATGCACAGGTCCTTGAGAAGCGCTGCGACCTGCTCCTTGTCCCTGAGCCCCGGCTCGGAAAGCCCCAGGTCCACCATGGTGGCTATCTTGCCGTTGAAGTGGACGTAGAGGCCCAGC
>JBFZBV010000337.1:0-4990 GCA_041308285.1 Planctomycetota bacterium
GCCCCGCCGCGGCCAGCCCGACCGTGCAGTTCACGGCCGCGGCCGCAACAGTGGCGGTCCTCACGCCGGCGGCGGGCACGAGCCAGAATCCGCAGAGCGACGCGCCGGCCACGGCCCCGGCGGTGTTAAGCGCGTAGAGGAGGCCGATGCGGAATCCGGCGGACTGCCCTTCGGGCGCCATGCGGACGGCCAGGATTGGCAGCGTCGCGCCCATGAGCGCCGCGGGAACCGCGAAGACCCCGAACGCGAGCAGGAACCTGAGGAGGCTCTGCGCCATGAAGGACCCGCCCGTGCCGGCGCCGAAGACCTGCTGCGCCGACCCGGCCGCGGACGCCAGGGCCGGGACGGCGAGCGCGTAGAGGCCCACGCATATTTCGACTGCGCCGTAGGCGAGCAGGGGCCGGCTGATGCGGCGCGCCGCCCTGGACGCGGCGAAGCTCCCCGCTGCGAGGCCCGCCATGTACGCGGTGAGCACGGTCGACACGGCCAGCGAAGTGGACCCGAAGGCGAGAATCATCATGCGGGTCCACACGACCTCGTAGACCAGCCCCGCCGCGCCGGAGAGCGCGAAAAGCGCGAATACGGCCGATGCCGGAGCCCCGCCGCCGGCCCACGAGGCGTTTTCCCGTCCGCCCTGCATGGGCTTGATGATAACCGCAAACCGGGAATCCGGAACGTCAAATCCCGTCCCCGCAGGGATTGGCCCGGGAACTCCTTTTCGACCCGGCGCATTCGAGACCCGGAGTCATGCCTGCGCGGCTTCGAGGTCGGCGAGTATCTCCCGCGCCCTGGAGTACCTGCGCCCCGGGTCCTTCTCGAGGCAGCGCATGACGACTCTGTGCAGGAAATCCGGCACGCCCTTGGCCGCTTCGGCCAGCGGCACGGGGTCGGAGTGCGCCTGCTGGTACGCTATGTCGCCCCTTATGAACGGCGGGTTGCCGGAGATCATCTCGTAGACCGTAATCCCGAGGGAGTAGATGTCGTCCGGTTCCGCGGCGGGCTCGCCCCTGACCTGCTGGGGCGACATGTAGGGCAGCGTGCCCCGTATGCTCAGCGTGTGCGTGGCGAGGATCTGGTCGGAGACGATTCTCGCGATGCCGAAGTCCGTGAGCTTGGCCGCGCCGCCCGGGTCGAGGCTGGTCAGCATGATGTTGCTGGGTTTGATGTCCTTGTGAATCACCCCCTGGCCGTGCGCGTAGTCCAGGGCGGACAGAATCTGCTTCAGGTACCTCACCGCCGCAGGAGGCCTGAGCGGCCCCTCCCTGTCTATCACCGCCGCGAGGTCGGGCCCCTCGACGTATTCCATCGCTATGAAGCGCCTGCCGCCGTCCTCGCCGGTCGAGTAGATTCTCACGATGTTCTCGTGCGAGAGGTTGATGGTCGCGGCCGCCTCCCTCTTGAACAGGCGCACGGCCTTCTCGCTGCGGACGAACTCGTCGGGCAGCACCTTGAGCGCCACCGTGAGCGGGGGGTCGTACTCGCGGTCCAGGGCCTTGTACACGGTCGCCATGCCTCCCCTGCCGCGGATTTCGAGTATCTCGAACCGCTCGCCCCTGGCCGCGGGGGCCTGGAACTCGCCGGTCTCGAAGTCGCCGATTGTCACGCGCGGCGCGGATGGGGCCTTCGCCTCCGCGGCAGCCGGCGCCGACCTCGACAGGTCATCGAGCCTCTGCCTCACGTCGCGGTAGTTGTAGTCTACGAAGCCGATGCGCTCCAGCGTCAGCCTCGCCTTGTCGGTCTCGCCGGCGGCCTGGTAGGCCTTCGCGAGCGTGTAGTGGACCTCCATGCTGTCCTTCGAGATTTCGGACCCTGCGAGCGCCTTCTCGAGCTCCCTGCACGCGACCGTGGGGTGGCCCTTGCCTATGAAGCAGGCCGCGAGCTTCACGGCAATCTGCTTCGACTGGAAATACTCGGGCGACATCCGCTGGTACTCGACTATGGCCTCGTCCCAGTTCTCCTCGGAGGCGAGCAGGCCGGCGAGCTTCTCCCTGACCGGATCCGCGGCCGGCTTCCGGCCCAGCATGGCCTTGTAGGCCGCCTTGAGGAAGTGCGCGATTTCCCTGTCGCCGGGAGCCTTCCCGACCGCCTTCTCCAGGGCGGAAGCCGCCCTTGCCGGGTCCTCCTTGCGGAGGTAGAGCCTGCCCGCGGAGAAGAGGACCGACTCGTTCGCCGATCCGGCCTTGACCAGCCTGAGCATCCTGGCGAGGAGCTTCGAGGAGTCGGAATCCGACAGGGCCTGCCGCGCCTCCGCGCCGGCCGGCGAGTAGGGCGGCCCCTCGCGCCTGGGGTCGTGCGTAATCGAGAGAATCATCCGCCAGCGCCTCGAGGCCATCTCCACGTCGCCCGACATGAGGTTGCACGTCCCCAGTTCGGACAGGAGCCTCACCGTGCAATGCCCCGACGAGTGCATGTCCTCGAGCACGTCCATCGTCTGGCCGAGAGCCTCGGGCCTGCTCTTCCTGGTCTTCCTCAGGAAATCCACGACCGCGTCGGCCCTGCCCGGGTTGCGGCGGAGATGCTCCATGGCGATTCCGTGCGCGAAGCCCATGTCGCCCGCCTCCAGGGCCACGGCCAGGAGCTTTTCGGCGTGCGCGGGGTCCGCCTCGACGAGCCTCGCGGCCGACGCGGCGAGGGCCTTGGCGTGCTCCGGCGACTCCCGGTAGAGGCCTGCGAGGATCTCGAACCCGCGGTCGGCCCGGCCCGATGCGAAGCATGCGACCCCCGCCGACCTGCGGACTCCCAGCACCGTCCCGGGGTCCGCCTTGACGGCGCCCCCCGCGGCTGCGGCGAGGAATTCGTCGTAGACCGCCAGCGACTTCCCGTCGGCGGCCCCGGCGGCGACGTAGGCCTCTGCGAGCTCGGCCACGACCCCGAGGTCGCCCGGCATCTCGGCATGGACCTTCTCGAGCGCCTCGCACGCCTCGGCGTCCGTCCCTGACCGGGCGAGGGACTTGCCAAGCCAGCGTTCGGCCTCGATGTTGCCCTGGTCCTCGGCGAGCACCTCCCTGCACGCGGCGGCCGCCATGTCGAACATGCCGGAGTCGTAGTAGATTTGGGCGAGATAGACCCTCACGGCCGGGGGGCAGCCCGGCAGCCTGGAGGCCCTCCTGACCATCTCCACGGCGAACCCGTCCTTCCTGCCCCTTTCCATGTTCATGGAGGCGAGCGCGAGTATGACCCCATCGCCCGCAATCCCGGCGTTGACCGCCTTGAGGTAGGTCTTCTCCGCGCTCTCGCCGCGCGAATGCGAAATCGCGTACAGGTCGGCCATGCCCCTCGTGACCCATGGCTGCTCGATTCCGAGCTCGATGAGCCTCAGGAACGCTTCTATCCCGTCGACCGTGTTCCTGTTGTCGAGGTGGATTCTCGCAAGGGCCTTGAGGGCGTCCGCGTCGGAGGGATTGTTCTCCAGGATGCGCTTGAAGACCCTCCCGGCGACCGCGGGGTCGGCCTCGCCGTTCAGGCATACGCCGCGAAGGTACGAGGCCACGTCGTCGTCCCACTCGCGGTCGAGGTATTCAATCATGTCAAGGACGGCCCTGCCGGACCTCACCTCGTGCCTCCTGACGGTCTTTGCGAGGTCGCGGAGCACGCCGAGGTCGCCCGCGAATTCCTCCACGCCCTCCTCGAACAGCCAGATCGCGTCCCGGATGCGCCCGGTGTCGCGGTACGCCTTTGCGAGCGTGGTGAGGCCCCTGGGGTCGTCCGGGACCCTGCGGCGGTACGCCTCGAAGACCCGGAGCGCTTCGTCGTGCCGTTCCCGGCGCTCGGCGTACACGTCGAAGAGGTACTTGAGGGTCCTCGAATCGTCCCCGCAGGTCCTGAGGAAGAGATGGCACACGGCGAGCGAGTGCTGGTCCGTCTTCTCCTGCCTCATCACAATCTCGCACATCCAGCGCAGGGCGATGGGGTCGGAAGGCTTGGGGCCGAAGGCCTGCATCAGCGCCTCGAGCGCCTTGGCGTACTGGCGGCTCCTCACGTAGTGCGGGATGACCTCGCGCCTGCTGCCGCTCCGCTCGAGTATCTCCGCCACGGCGGCGTTCGCCCACTCGTGCTCCGGGTCTATCTCCAGCGCCTTGCGGTAGGCGGGGAGCGACGCGTCGGAAGTGTCCCACCTGTGCTCGAGAATCGAAAGGAGGCGGAGGACGGTCTCCTGGTGGTCCTCGTACTTGAGGCTCTCCATGTAGACGGCCTCGGCCTCCGGGCCGGCATCCTCCCTCTCGAGGAGGAGGTCCCTGAGCTCGAGGCACACGTCCTTCTGGGGGAGCTCGGACATCCACTCGTGCAGGACCGACGCTGCCCTGTCCCGGTCGCCGTCGGCAAGGGCGATTTCCTTGACCATCTCCCAGACGAGTGGCGTCCTGGCTCCCTCGGCGTAGAGGTAGCCGAAGACCTTCCTGCAGAGGGCCCCGCTGGTCTCGAGGTCCTCCCGGCGGAGGAGCGCGGCCACGCCAGCGGCGGCCGCCTTCTTGTCGGGTGCCCTGTCCAGGGCCGTCTCGTACAGGCTCAGGGCCTCGGGCGACTTGCTCCCCGCCCGAAGGTGCAGGAGCAGAAGCCTCCGATCGGAAAAGGACTTCAGGCGGAGAAGCCCCGCGAGCTTCCGCTCGAAGCCCATGGCCCCTTCGAAGTCCCCGGAGCCGGCGGCGGCTTTCGCGCGCAGCGCGAGATACGCGGCGTAGGCGGCGAAGAGGACGAGCACCGCCGCACCGGCGGCCGGAACGATCAGGAGGATTGCGTCTGCAGCAGCCATAATCACCGTGCCGGTGCCCCACGCACCCGTCGTCTGGATTTCACCAATCTAAAGCAAGGCCGGCGGGAAGTAAACAGAACGAATCGAATGCGGCGCGGACGGCGGCGGCAATCCCGCGGACGGTCCGGGGGCCCCGGCCCCGCCGGCCGCGGGATTGCAGGCTCCTTGACACCCCGCGCCGCGATGCTAGAATTCCCGCGTTCATCCCCTTGCACGTGTTTTTCCGGTACGCATATGGAG
>JBFZBV010000338.1:0-18167 GCA_041308285.1 Planctomycetota bacterium
GCGCGGCCGACAGGCCCTCCTCCGCCCGCGCCGCCCTGAGCGCGAGCACTTCGTCCGCCGGGGCTGCCAGGCGCCGCCTCGCCGCGTCCAGCTCTTCGAGCGCCCACCGCCGGGCGCCCTCGTCCAGGGCCGGCGAGTCGGCCGCGTCCGAGGCGAGGTCCGCCGCCGCCTCGAGCGCGTGGGGCGGGAAGGCGCGCAGGAGCGAGGAAGCCCGGCCGAAAGCCTCCCTCGCCGCCTCGAATCCGCCCGTCCTCATGCGCCCCCTCGCTTCCGTCAGGGCCAGCCTTCCGCGCAGCTGCGGAGCCGGGACGTGGGACGGAAGGGCGTCGGAGCATCGCCTCGCGCCCGCCGCTGCGCCGCCCGCGTCGCCCCCGGCGAGCAGAGCCTCGCACTCAATCAGACCCTCCGCCGCCTTGAAGAGCGGCTCGCCCCTCGGCCTGAAGGTGCCGAGCAGAGCGCGGGATTCGGCGGTTTTCCTCTGCCGCAGGAGCACCAGCGCCAGCCTGACCGATGCGGAAAGGGCGTCCGCCTCCGCTCCCGCGGACCGGAGGGCCTCTCCCGCGGCCGAGAGGTACTTCTCCGCCTTCCTCAGCGCCCCCGCGGCGGAGTACGCCTTGCCTATGGC
This sequence comes from Planctomycetota bacterium, assembly GCA_041308285.1. Classification (GTDB taxonomy): domain Bacteria; phylum Planctomycetota; class JAKEIC01; order JAKEIC01; family DYIT01; genus PPR-0505. The sequence continues at coordinate 626 of JBFZBV010000338.1, forward strand.
GGAAAGCGCGCGCCCCCTCGACGCCCTCGATCGCCTCCTGGACCCCGTCAGCGCCCTGGAAAGGAGCGACATGCCCTTGTCCATGTCGCCCGTCATCGCGTGCATCAGCCCGGACGCGAGGTCAATCTCCGCCCCGAGGCCGGAGTTCCCCCGCAGGTTCAGCTCGCCCGCAATCAGGAAGCGCCCGCCCGCGGCCTGGAAGTCGGCAAGGTCGATTCGGCACAACCCGAGCGCCACCAGGCTCCTCACCTCGAGCGCCGTGTCCCCCGCGGCCGCCGCAAGGTCCCTCGCCTTGGACAGGTTCGACTCGGCCTTGCCGGCCTCGCCCAAATCGAGCCCGACCCTGCCGAGAAGGAAATGGCACGCCGCCGCCCTCGCGGGATTGAGGGATCCGGAGACCAGCGCAGCCCCCAGCTCGTCCCTCGCCTCCTCGAATCTCGCGAGCCCCCGAAGCGCCCCGGCCCTCGCGAGCGCCCTCGCCGTGCCCGGCCCGGGCCTTGCCGACGCCCGGGACAAGAGCGCAAGCGCAGCTTCGAAATCCTCCGCCGCAAGGCAGGTTTCCGCGGCGGCGGTCTCGAGCTCCTCCCTCTCGCCGCCGGCGAGCGCCCCCCGCGACAGCGCGGATCGCATGCACTCCTCAGCCTCGACATGCCTGCCCGCGGCCGAGAGCATCCTTCCCAGGGCGGCGTTGACCCTCGCCTCCTCCTGCGGACCCCCCGCCGACGCCGCCGCGGACCGCAGAGCGTCCTCGACGTCCGGATCAGCCCGCCCTGCGCCGCCGTCCGCCAGCATCGCCAGGGCCTCCGCAACCTTCCCGGCACGGAGGAGGTGCGCCGCCGCGCTCTGCCCAAGCCCCGGAACGCGGCTCAGCGCCTTCGCCGCCGCGGCGTGCAATTCCTCCCTGCGGACCGGGGCCAGAGCCTCCTCAATCCTCTTCCCAGCCCCCAGAACGGACAGCGTCAGGGCTTCGCTTCCCGGGACCAGCACGGAGGCCCCGCGGAGCTTGTCCGCCGCGGGCCGGACCCGGCGGGGCGGCAGTCCCAGGACGAGCGCGACGGACTCCTCCGTGGCGGCCTCGCCGAGCACCGCCGCGGCCTCGGCCACCGCCCGTTCGGCCCGGTCAAGCCGGCCGACCCTTGCGGCGAACGCCCGCGAGCCCGATTCCCCCGCCTCGCACGGAAGGACGATTCTGACGCCGCCGCCCGTCCGGGCCGCCTGCCTCAGGGCCGCCTCGGCAATCCCGACGGCGATTGCAGGCAGGCCCGACGAGACCGCCGCCGCCGTCATCAAATCCTCTGCCGTGAACGACCCTTCGCGAGCCATCGACCTCAATACGGACTCGATGTCCTTCGGCCTGAGCGGCAGGAGCTCCATCCTCTCCAGAGCCCAGCCCTCGGGAAGGCCTGCGGCGCCGGGCTCCGATTCGACCGCAGCGGCGGCGAAGGCCGGCATGGCTCCGCCGAGCCTGCCGAGAGCCCTGAACAGCGCGCCGGGGTCGGCCAGGCCGTCCGCGAAAAGGGCCGTGGCCCCTCCTTCGCCCTCCGCCATGGCCGCGGTCCCGGCGATTTCCTCCTCCGCCTCCGCGCTGCCCAGCCCCCGGCATGCCGCCACCGGCGAGCAGCGGCGCCCCTGGCCGAGCGCCGACCGCAGCTCCTCGAGGAATCTGCTCTTGCCCACTCCCTTCGCGCCGCATATCGCGAGCGCGGTCCTCGCTCCGGCAAGGGCGCGCAGGCCGACGCCGATGGCCCGCTCGAGCTCCCTGGAACGCCCGACGAACCGCCCCGGCGCCGCGGGATCGGGGTCGTGGGAGCCTATCCATTCCTCCAGGGCTTCCGCGAAGTCCGCCGCGCCGGGATACCTCCCGGCGGGATCGGGCGACAGCGCCTTCATCGCTATCCCGGCAAGGCCGGGGTCGATCGCGGGATTCAGCTCGGCCGGGCTCCTCGGCAGGCCGTGCTCCATCATGGCAGCCTCGTCGCCGGCCGCCGCGGACGGGTACGGAGGGACTCCGGCCAGCGCGAAGTAGAGCGATGCGCCGAGCGAGTACACGTCGCTCCGCTCGTCGCACACGAGGCCCCTCAGGTTCTCGGGCGCCATGAACCCCGGCGTGCCCCTCCCGGGCGCCTGCCCGTCGGCCGTCGAGCCGGCGTGCGAGAAATCCACCAGGACCGCGCGCCCATCCTCCCTCGCCACGATGTGCTCCGGCTTGACGTCGCCGTGGATGATACCCCTCTCGTGCGCGTGGGCGAGCGCCCTGGCGATTCCCGCGCAGGCGGCGGCCGCCGCGGCAGGCCCGAATCCGGCCCTGGACAGGGGCGCTCCTGCCGCGAATTCCATGGCGATGTACCCGTCGCCCTCCTCCAGGAGCTTCGGTATCGCCGGATGGGAAAGCCTCCGCAGTATCCCCGCTTCCCTCCCGATGGAGGCCCGGGAATCGGGGTCCCTTCCCGATATCTTCACGACCGCCGCGGAGCCGGAATCGGAATCCGCCGCCAGCCACACCTCTCCCGAGGCTCCGGCCCCCAGGCGAGTGCCGAGTGTATAAGCACCGCGTTTCTTCATCGCCGCGTCCATGAGTCCTGCGCGCAAATCCCGCCTGACCGGAGCAATTCTATCACACCGCCGCCGCCCTCATGAGCGCGCCCCAGGACCGACGCGCCCTCGCCTCCGCCCCCGCGCCGGAATCAGCGCCACGTTTCCGGCCCCTGACACGCAGAGATCCTCGTACCGGCGTGCGGAGAGCTGGATTTCCAATGCTTTTTCCATCCCTCATGTCACCGCCTCCAGTTCCCTGAGCAGGCCTGAGATGTTCCTGTCCGAGCCGAGGTCCATGCCGCTGCACTGAACCGGCAGCAGGATCGACGCCGGGAAGGCCTTCGCAGCCGCCTCGAAGATCCCCCTGTACGGCTCCTTCGTCGAATAGAAGATTATCCTGCGGAACGATCGCCCGTGCATCTCGAGGAACGCCGAAAGCCGCTCCGCCACGAGCTTCTTCTGGGGATTGAAGATGTCGTAGGTCCTGAGCCTGTAGTCGTACCTTAGGACAGGGTCGAGGTTCTCCATGCTCTGCGGCACCGGGCCGTACAGGCCGGAAAGGGTTATCTTCTCTATCAGTTGCGCCTTGCCGGCCAGGCTCGCGTTGAGCTTTCCCATGACCCTCCTGTGGGTTTTGGACGCAGAGTAGGGCTTCTCCGGCGTGCAGGGTAGGAAGAGCGCGATTTCGCCCGAGGGGCGGTATCCGGTCTTGAGGACGTTGAAGGATTCGCTGTCGAGCGCGAGGGAGATGCTCCCCTTCTCGGGGGCGGGCTGAGGATCGGGAGGAGGGGGAGGCAGGACCAGATGCGTCTTCCCCAGGGCCGAGGCGAGCTTCCCGTCCCGCGACGCGAGCCATGCGACCGCGCCGGAGACGTCCCGCCCGGCGTTCATCGACTGGCCGGCCAGGTATTCGGGATCCCCCCTGCCGAGGCCGCATCTGCAGTACTCCTCGAACTGGCGCTTCACGGCTGTGTAGTTGTGCATGGCGAGCAGCGCGTAGACGCTCGAGCGGCCGTCCCTGCCTTCCCCCCCCCCGCGCGGGTCGAACTTCGCGAGCTCCGCCACGGGCCCGGACTCGCCGCCTTTCAGCACCTCCCGCACGCGTGCGAGCCCGATTTCGCCCATGAGGCCGCAGTAGGCGCACCCGCATTCAGCGATGTCGCCCTCGGACACGTCGTACATCCGCTTCTTCGCCCCGCCCGCGGAATAGGACAGGGTTTTCGCCCCTACGATGAAGCTCGCTCCGTCGAACGATTTCACGCCCATGTATATCAGCAGAGGAACCACGGGGCCCGACATCCCGAGAGCGTGGACGGGAATCCCGCGGTATTCCTCCGGCACGGAATCAATCACGGACCGAACGATTTCGAGGATTTTGACGTAGTTCTTCGAGGCCGGCATCGCAAGGGGCACCAGCGATCCGATGGCCAGCCCGAATCTCGGAATCCCTCCTCCGAGGCTCTTTATCCGGCCGAACAGCTCCCTTGTGTAGGCCGAGGCCATGGCGCCGTCGAGCCCGTGCACGGCGAGCATGGGCATGGGCCGCCCGGCGCCCTTCTCCGCCGACACCCTGCCGAGCAAATCCACGGCGTTCGAGATGCTCCTCCGGCATCTTTCCCAGGCTTCGGCCCTGCCGAGCCGCTGATCGAGCGGATAGTCGAACGACACGATGAAATCGCCGCCCATGCGCCTCTGCAGATCGTATGATCCCCCTGCGTCCACGTCGATGCCCATCTCGGATTTGAGATGGTTCCGCAGGCAGCCGTTCGCGTCGTGCAGGAACTGGAATCCCCCGGAATCGAGGAAAACCAGCGGCTTCAGGCCGGGATCAGCCTCCCTCACCCAGCTCCGAATCGGCCTCTCCAGCCACTTGTCCAGCACCTTCCGCGTAACGCCGAAATCTATGAAGTGCAGGACCTGCGAAAGGAAAAGGGGATTCTCCTCCGCGCGCAGGAGGAATATCTTGAGCCAGCGGAACAGGCCGCCGTTCCTGTAGAACCCCGGCGGCCCGGTCATGAACCCCAGGACCGGGAAATAGGCGGGCTTGTCCCAATCGTGCTTCTTGATTTCAGCCTTCATCGATTTTCATCCGGGACGCCCGAAAAGACCGTGACGTGGGTATCATACCCGAAACGAGCATCGCAATGCGGATGGTAACCCCGGTCGGTTTTACGCTTGCGAAGAGCTTCCTGACCGTTGATTATTATTCCGGCGCTTCAGGGGCGGCGCCCGGTTTCATGCGTCGCCGCCCGGCCGCGGTTCGCGGCCGGCGCGGGATTGGGCCTGTTTTTTACGCGGAGGACCGCATGCGATTCGTCATGGCGCTTCTCGCAGTCTTCTTCTCCTTTTCCGCGGCCGCCGCCGGCCAGGAAAAACAGGACGATGCCCCCGCCCGTTGCGAGGAGGCCGCGAGGAAGTTCGTCTCGCTCCTGTCCGAGGGGAAGCACGACGGCGCGTCCGCTCTCCTCGACGCGGGCGCCAGGAAGATTATCACCGCCGAGAAGATGCGCGAGGCCTGGGCCGCCGCGGTCGAGAGGTACGGCGCGTTCAAGGAAATCGTCTCCGCCAGCGCAGAACGCGCAGACGAGCAGATCGTCTCCCTCGTGACCGTGAAGTTCGAAAAGGGCGGCTTCGACGTCAAGGTGGTCTTCTCCAAGGAAGGCGGCATAACCGGATTCTCCTACGTCCAGTCCCGGAAGGCGGTGCCATACAGCCCGCCGTCCTACGCCGACGCGGCCTCCTTCACGGAGAAGAACCTCAAGTTCGGCGCTGACGGCTGGCAGCTCCCCGCGACGCTCGCAATGCCCGCCGGCGAAGGCCCCTTCCCGGCCCTGGTCCTCGTCCACGGATCCGGCCCGAACGACAGGGACGAGACCATCGGGCCGAACAAGCCTTTCAAGGACATCGCCTGGGGCCTCGCATCAAGCGGAATCGCCGTGCTCCGCTACGACAAGAGGACTCTGGTCCACGGATCCAAAATGGCCGCCGCCAAGGGCCATGCGTCCTTCACCATCAACGAGGAAACCGTGGACGACGCGGTCCTCGCCGCCGCGCTGCTGGCGAATGCCGACGGCGTGGACAAGGCCAGGATCTTCGTTCTCGGCCACAGCCTCGGCGGCATGATGATTCCCAGAATCGCCGGGCGCTGCCCCGCCGCGGCAGGATTCGTCATCCTTGCCGGCCTTGCGAGGCCGCTCGGGGACACCCTTGTCGAACAGTACACGTACATCTTCTCCCTGGACGGGAGCCTGTCGGAAACGGAAAAGAACGCCCTCTGCCGCATGAGGGAGCAGGCCGCAAGGGCGAAAGACCCCGCCCTGGCTCCCGACGCCCCGGCCGAAAGCCTGCCGCTGGGCTGCCCGGCCGCCTACTGGATTGATTTGAGGGGCTACAAACCCGCGGAGGAGGCGGCGGCCGTCGAAAAGCCCGTCCTGGTCCTCCAGGGGGAACGCGACTACCAGGTCACCATGGAGGACCTGGAGCTGTGGCGGAAGGGGTTCGCAGCAAGGCCTGCCGCCGAGTTCAAGTCCTACCCGGCCCTCAACCACCTCTTCATGGCCGGCAAGGGGAAAGCCGTCCCCGTGGAATACAGTCTCCCGGGCCACGTCTCGAAGGAGCTAATCTCGGACCTGGCGAAGTGGATTAAGGCCCGCTGACGCGGATTGCTGAAGCGCAGCTGCGCAGGGCATCACCGCTTTCAAATCGCCCGCCGCGGAGATATCCTATCCCCATGGACAGAATCGGCGAAAGCGGCGCGGAATCCCGCGGAGACCGGATTGAATTCGTCAGGCTCGACCCGGACCCGAGGCAAAGACCGGCGGCCGCACCCGGCTTCATGTTCCCCTTCTCGGCCAGGGCCCTGCAGCTGTTCGGCGCGGCCGGGCACATCGCGGCGTCCAGAGGCCTCTCCGCCCTTCTCACCGCCGGCGGCGTGCGCATGCTGGCGGACGCCATGAACCGGATGTCCGGCGGGGCCACCGCCGTCCGTCCGGGCGACCTGTGCGCCGTCGGGCTCATATGCAACATCCTCCACTTCGTCTCGATGCTGTACCGCCGCAGTCAAAACCCCGCCATGCTCGAAAACGCCCTGGAGGCGGTCGGGACCTCGCTCGGGCCCGATGCCGCCAATCACGCAGTCGGCTCGTTCCTCGAATCCTTCCCTCCCCCGGAGGTCGCGCTCGGCAGGACGGCCGCACCCGACTTCGGCGCCTCCGCCACCGGCGGCATTCCCAACAGGCTCCTCGCGCTCGAGGCCGTCCTGCTGCTGCGCATCTTCAACCAGAACCCCGCGTTCAGGCCCTTCAAGGACCTGTTCGACGACGACGCCCTCGCCAAGGACCCAATCTGCGCCGGCGTCGTCGCCCAGGTCGAGGCCTTCCTCGACACCCAGCCGGGCTTCGGACCCTTCAGGCAGCCCCTTCACAGGATGCTGCGGACTCCGGCCGAGGTGTCTCCGTATTCCCTCGAGGGCCAGCTCGACTACATCCGTAAGAACTGGGGCCTCGACGTCCTCGGCGAGCTCTGGGAGTCCCTTCTGCGCGGCCTGGACCTCGTCCGGGAGGAGAAGAACGTCTTCTCCCCGTCGCCGGGCCCTGCGCAATCGGCTTTCGCCGCAACTGGGCGCGAGTACGCATTCGAGCCCGAAGCATTCAGCGCCGACCTCGACTGGATGCCCAGCGTCGTGCTCATCGCGAAGAGCGTCTATGTGTGGCTGTTCCAGCTGTCCGGGAAATACGGCAGGAGCATCTCGCGCCTTGACCAGATTCCCGACGAGGAACTGGACCTGCTCGCGCGCTGGGGCTTCACCGGGCTCTGGCTCATCGGACTGTGGGAGAGGTCTCCGGCATCCAAGGACATAAAGCGCCGCATGGGCAACCCGGAAGCCGAGGCGTCCGCATACTCCGTCTACGAATACGAAATCGCCGCGGACCTGGGTGGGGAGGGCGCGTTCCAGAACCTCAAGGACAGGGCCATGCGAAGGGGCATCAGGCTGGCGGGCGACATGGTGCCCAACCACATGGGCGTCTTCTCCAGATGGGTCGTCGAGAGGCCCGATCTTTTCATGGACCGCGAGGATCCCCCGTTCCCCTGGTACACGTTCAGCGGGCCGGACCTGTCCCTCGACGGACGCGTCTGCATTCAAATCGAGGACAAGTACTGGTCCCGCCAGGACGCGGCGGTGGTCTTCAGGCGCACGGACCGTTCGTCCGGCACGGCAAGGTACATCTACCACGGGAACGACGGCACCGGGATGCCCTGGAACGACACGGCCCAGCTCGACTACCTGAAGCCCGAGACGCGGCGCGCAGTGACCGAGACCATACTCCGCGTGGCCTCCAAGTTCCCGATTATCCGCTTCGACGCCGCCATGACACTGACCAAGAGGCATTTCCAGCGCCTCTGGTTCCCGGAGCCCGGCGACGGCGGCGCCATACCCACAAGGGCCGAGTACGGCCTGGCCAAGAGCAGGTTCGACGAGGCCTTCCCGGTCGAGTTCTGGCGCGAAGTCGTGGACACCGTCGCCGCGCGCGCCCCGGACACCCTGCTCCTCGCCGAGGCCTTCTGGCTCATGGAAGGCTTCTTCGTGCGCACCCTCGGCATGCACAGGGTCTACAACAGCGCGTTCATGAACATGCTCAAGACCGAGGACAACGCGAAGTACCGCCAGGTGCTCAAGAACGTGCTCGACTTCAACCCCGAGGTGCTCCGCAGGTTCGTCAACTTCATGAACAACCCGGACGAGGACACGGCGGTGGCGCAGTTCGGCATGGACGACAAGTACTTCGGCGTCGCCACCCTCATGTGCACGCTGCCCGGGCTCCCGATGTTCGGCCACGGCCAAATCGAGGGATTCACCGAGAAGTACGGGATGGAATACCGCAGGTCCTACCGCGACGAGCGGCCGGACCCCGCCCTGGTCCAGAGGCACGAGCGGGATATCTTCCCGCTGCTCCGCAGGCGCAGGATTTGGAGCGGCGTGGAGAATTTCCGCCTGTTCGACTTCGAGCGCCACGACGGAGGGGTCAACGAGGACGTGTTCGCCTTCTCCAACCGGCTCGGCGGGGAGCGCGGCCTGGTGGTCTACAACAACCGCTGGAACCACGCTTCAGGACGGGTGCGCAACGCCGTCCTCGGCCTCGGGACGCTCATGTCCGCCCTGGGATTCGATTCCCGGCCCGACACGTGCATCGCGTTTCGCGACCACGCGTCCGGCCTGCACTTCCTGACCGCTTCCGAGAGCATGGCTCAAAACGGGCTCCCCTTCGAGCTCGGGGCTTTCAAGTGCCGCGTTTCCCTCGATTTCCGCGAGCTCCGGGGCGAAGACTACGTCCGCTTGTCCCTGAGGCTCGGGGGCGCCCCGGTTCCGGACATCGAGGAGGCCCTGAGGATTATGCTCCTCGAGGACGCCGGCCGTTCCTTCGAGGCGCTCTTCAGGGCGGCGGCGGAGGATTGGGCCGCCCCGGAACCCGCGGCCGAAGCCCCCGCGGACCGGTTCCTCGCCGGCATGCGCGGAATCGCCGCGGAATGCGCCCGCGTCCCGGGATTCCCCTCGCCCGCGCCGGGCGCCCTCGAACGGAGCGCGTCCCTTCTCCGGGGCCTGCCCGGAATCGCCAAGCGCGGCCGCGGCTCGGACTCCTCCCCGCCCCGCCCCGCCCTGCATGAAAGATTCTTCGGCGGGGACCTCGCGTTCGTCTTCGGAGCCGCCCTGTCCTGCGCGGCGGCCATGCGCGCCCTGTCTCCCGCCGGGGGACCGCCGCCGGGACTGAATCTTCCTCAGATTGCAGGCCGCGCCGCGTCGTCCCGCGGCGAATCATCCGGACAGACTGCGTCATTCCTGGCTGAAATCCTGTTCGCCGTGCTCCGGGACGATCCCGCCCGGCCCGGCCGGGGTGACCTGGGCATTCAGGCCGTCCTCGGCCTGCCGGCATGCAGGGAATTCCTCGGATTCAATTCGTGGGACGGCGTGCTCTGGTTCTCCAAGGAGCCATTCGAAAACCTGGTCTCCGCCCTCGCCGCGCTGTCTCTGCTGCAGGCGGCTTCCTCGTCCCACCCGGGGGACGGCCTTGCAGCGGCGTTCGAGAAGACCCGCGCCGAGGCCGAAGCCCTCGTTTCCGCGGCCGCGGCGTCCGGCTACCAGGTGGACCTCCTGCTCGAATCCCTCCGCCCCCCTCCGCCCACAGCCGAAAGCGGCTCATAACGAGGGAAGCTGATGCCCATTTCGCGTGAAGCGAAGACCTGCCCACTCAGCGGTCGAAGCCGGGGATTTCGTCGGGGACAGGCACGGAGATTTCCACGAAGCCGGCGAAGGAGCCTTGTCTGAACCACGGAATCTGGTGGATTATCTTCTTGCGGCCGTTTTTCCGGATTGTGTAGTGGTTCGGAACCTTCTTCTCGTAGAGCCTGCGGATTTTCCCAATCGCCCGATCAGGGTGGCACTCGAAGACGCTCTTTCCGACCAGCGCTCCGCCCCCCTGCAGGGCGAAGGTCTCGCGCGCAAGCGCGTTCATCGAGACGATAATCCCGTCGGCGTCGGCGACCGTGATTGCCGCAGGCAGCTCCTCTTCCCAGAATCCGTCTGAAGGCATCCTGCGTTCCTCAGCAAGTGCGGGGACGGGGCCGCAGCCGAGTCCGGCATGCTCCTCAACCCCCGCAGGCCCGCTTCCTCGTGTATATGACCCTGAACATGCCGGGCCGGGCCTTGTAGCATTCCATGCAATCCGGCCCTTCCAGGTCCGCGTCGTCGAGCGGCTTCAGGTGCACGTCCTCGCCGATTTCCCCGTACATCTGCGCCGCCTCCGAGAGCCTCGGCTCGTCGGCTATGAACCGCCGACGCCAGCCAAGCTTCTCGAGCTCCGGGCCGGAGAGCCTGAGCGCGCCGCTCAGGGACATGCGCGCGATGAGGCCGGTGGACGAGTGGTCCTTGGGATCCCCCGCAATCGCGACCATCCCCCCGTAGGACAGCACGACATCCCTTTCCGGGACCGTCTCGGGCGTGTAATCCGTGCCCTTGGCCTGCACGTCGGGTTTGAGGAGCAGCAGGAGCGCGCGCGGAGAAGGCTCCCCGAAGACGTGGACCAGGTCCACGCATTCGAGGGCGGCCAGTATCTCGCAGCGCTCATCCTCGCCCACGACCGGCCTGCCCGGCCCCTTCAGGCGGGAGACCGAGGCGTCGCTGTTCACGGCCACCACCAGCACGTCGCCGAGAGCCTTCGCGGCCTCGAGGTACCTCACGTGCCCCGCATGCAGCAGCTCGAAGCATCCGTTGGCGAAGACGATTTTCCTGCCCCCGCTCCTGCAGCGCTCGACGGCTTCCAGGAGCTCCGACCTCTCCCGGATTATCTTCGATTCGGTCCCCATCCCGCGTATTCCTCAGGCCTGCGCCCCCGCCGGCTTGCCTTCGTCCGCCCGCTTGGCTATCGCCCCGAGCAGTTCCGCCCTCGATACCGTGGCCGTGCCCCTCTTCATGACGACGACCCCCGCCCCGTGGTTGGCAATCTGCGCCGTATCGTACGCGCTCGCGCCCGAAGACAGCCCGAGGGCGACCAGCGCGGTCACTGTGTCCCCTGCGCCGGAAACGTCCGTTATGTCGTTCGAGCCCGATATCGGGATCACCCTCGGCACGTATCCGGGCTCGAAAAGGACCATCCCCTGATTGCCCCGGGTCATGAGCAGGAAGCCGAATCCCATCTGGGCCATGATTTTCTCGCCCGCCCTGAGGGCATCCGCCTGGCAGTTAATCGGTAGTGCCGCCAGCGTCGCCGCTTCCGACTCGTTCGGGACGGCTCCGTACGCCCCCTTGAACTCCGCAATCCTGTCGTGCGAATCCACGATAATCCTGATCTTCCTGGAGAAACGCCTGATGAGACCGGCCGTCCCCTCCGAAACGGTCCGGTATCCGTAGTCCGACACGACGAGGACGTCTATCCTCTCGACCGCCGCCGTCAGCGCCTCGTCCAGGGACGCCCTCCCCTTCGCGGACGGGGCGAAACCGGCGTCGCGGTCTATCCGCGCCACCTGCTGCCTGACCGTGTTCACGTCCCCCCCGAGAATCCTCGTCTTGACCACGGTCTCCATGCCCGGGTCCTCGATTATACCCGCTGCGTCGGCGCCCGCCGCCTTGAGCAGCCTGACCAGCTCCGCACCCATCGAGTCCCTGCCGACGATGCCGAGCGGCAGGACGGTCGCGCCCAGGACGGCCGCGTTGTTCACCGTGTTGGCCGCGCCTCCGGGGACAATCCTCGTCGACTCGTATCGGAGTATCGGTATGGGCGCCTCGCGAGACAGCCGGACAGGCCTTCCTGTGACGTATTCGTCCGCAATCAGGTCGCCTATCACGGCTATCCTGCACGACGGGAACTTCTCGACCGTTCCCTTGAGCCCCGCCATCGTCACCGCGCACCTCCAATCCCGTCTGTTCCAGACCAGCCCGGGAGCCCGGGACACCGGTCGCCGGCCGCCTGGATTCAAGGAACATAGCCCGCGCTCCCGCGGTTTTCAAGTAGCCGCGGCAAAGGCGCCGAAAAACACCTTTCCGCTCCGGCGAAACCCATGGTATAAACCGAGGGGGCGGGACCGCGGGTTCCGGCGGTCCGGCCCGCTCCGGCTTTTTCAGGCGTCCCTCATGGACACGGCCGTCAACAGGCTGGAAGTCGTGGTTTCGGGGAGCGGATCGTACCTCCCCGGGGAGCCAGTCCCTCCGGAACGCATAGAGGAGCGCCTCGGTCCGATAACATGCGCCCCCGAAGGCGTCATGAAGTGGATGAAGCGCAACGCCCCCCTTCTCCGGGGGATACTGGGCATGAAGAACTACTACTACGCGATTGACCCCGGCACGGGCGAGTACACGGACGACAACGTCACGATGTCGGTCAAGGCCGCCGAAAAGGCCCTGGCCATGGCGGGCGCGGACGCCTCGGAAGTCGATTTCATCGCCTACGCGTCCCCCCACATGGACCAGATGCCGACCGCCTCCGTGATGATACAGGAGGCCCTGGGCATCGAGCGGTGCGCGGAAATCAGCATCCACGCCAACTGCTCCTCCGCGTACAAGGCGCTCATGGTGGCCCACAATTTCCTCGCCACCGGCCTATACCGGACGGCGCTCGTTCTCTCGTCCAACGTCGCGTCCTCGGAGCTGCGCGCCTCGTACTACAACCAATCCCTCCTCGTGAAGGAGGCATTGTTCCTCAGGTGGTTCCTCTGCGACGGCTCCGCCGCCCTCCTGCTCCGGTCCGGGGGGGAGGCCCGGGGCCCGCTCCGCCTCCGGCACACCCACATTGAGTCCGTGGGCGGGCGCAGGAAGGCGAAGATGTTCAACCGCAGGCCGGCCTACTGGATGAATCCGAAGGAGGAGTACGAGCTCGGGCTCCACCACCTCTGCCAGGAGTTCAGGAGCCAGCTTGGCGGCAAGGAATTCCTCGACGGCAAGAGGAGCGTGTTCGCGGCCGGACTCGCCAGGATGCTCGATTCCTGCGGCGTCGACCCGTCCCGCGTCAGGCTCCTCCAGGTGAACCTCCCGGCGATGCACATCCTCGAATCCGTGAAGGACGAGTGCGCGTCGATGGGCATCCGCCCTGAAGCCTTCTACTCGAGACTCGAGGACATGGGCTACTGCGGCCCTCCGATGGCCTTCATGAGCCTCGATTCAATCATCAGGGAGGAGAAGCTCGACCCGGGCGACCTCGTCGCGAGCTTCGCGCTGGAGGTGAGCAAGTTCATGCTGGGCGGATACGTCGCGGAAGCCAGGTGAGGGCGGGGCCGGCGCGCGCAGCGGGCGCAGACAGGGTGTTGCCTTGGCCGCATCGTACGTGTTTCCGGGGGCAGCCGCTGCCCCGAGCGGACTGGAGCGGCGCTTCGCGGCCGCGAACGCCGCGGTCTTCGAGGCCCATCTCCATCAGGCCGAGGAGTTCTCCGGGATCCCGCTCTGGGGGGCTCTCGACGATCCGTCGGGGCTGTCGGATTTGGGGAGCCAGTACTTCACGTACGCCTTCTCCTGCGCCGCCTTCGAATCCATCGAAGCTCGAATCGGCCCCCCCTCGATGGCCGCAGGATACAGCATGGGCATATACGCGGCCTGCAGGGCTCTCCGGGCGTTCTCGTTCGGGACGGGGCTCGAAATCATCAGGACCGCCTACTCCATAATGTCCTCCCGGCTCGAGGGGCCAGAAGCCGGCATGGGAGCAATCACCGGCCTTTCCGAGGCCGAGGTCCGCGCCCTGCTCCCCCCCTCGGGCGAAGTGGAGCTCGTCAACGTGAACAACCCGGCCAGCATGGTGGTTTCCGGCCCGGTGCGCTCCTTGGAGCGCGTCTTCTCGGCAGCCGCCGGCGAGGGCGCCATTTCCGCACGCGCCATCGCGGCTTCTATCCCCTACCATCACACCCGCATCCTGGCGGGATCGTCCTCCGACCTGGCCCGCGCGCTCGCGTCCATGGAGTTGGCGCCCCCGCGCGCCCCGCTCTTCTCCTGCGTGGACCAGAAGCCGGCCTCCTCGCGGAGCGGGATTGCGTCGGCCCTGGCCGCCAACCTCGACAGGAACATAAGATGGGGCGACACGTTCCTCGCCATGGCACGGAGCGGCGGGAACCTTTTCATCGATCCCGGCCCGGGCTTGAGCCTTGCGAGAATCGCCAGGTTCATCGAATCCGGGGCGCGCATCGCCGACCTCAGGGCCCTTGCCGGGGCCGCCCAGCCGATGGAAAACGGCCGCTGAAAATGTAGAATCAGTCCCCGGGCGACCGGCCGGTCCCTTTTCCGGAGTTCCGATGAAGAGATCAATCGGCAGCGTGGGCATCGCAGGCTGCGGCCGCATGGGGCCGGAGCTTTTCCTCCTGTTCGAGTCCTGCGGCTTCCGCACGACCCTCTACGGCCGGAGGCGCGAAGCCGTGGAGGAGCGGCGAATCGAATTCCTGAAGACGCTCGACTTCTCGCTCGAGGAGGAGGTCATAGACGAGGAGGAGTTCGCGCGCCGCAAGGACGCCGCCTCCTTCGTCACCGACCCCGCGGCGCTCGCAGGCTGCGACCTCGTCCTGGAGGCCATCTCCGAGAGCGCCACGAAGAAGAAGGACCTCTTCGCCGCAATCCAGCGATCCGCCCCCCAGGACGTGATTTTCGCCTCCTGCTCCTCGTCAATAACTCCCTCGGAAATCGCTCCGTCTCCCGCTCGCCTCGCAAGGACCTTCGGGCTGCACTTCTTCAGCCCCCCGAAATTCGTGGGCGTCGTGGAGGTAATCAAGCCCGCCTCGGCTGATCCCGACGCGCTCGACCGCATAATCGACATGCTGGAAATCCTCGACAGGTCCCACCTCCTCGAAGCGGAGGACGAGCCTTTCATGGTCAACAGATGCCTCCTGCCCATGCAGGCACAGGCGTACAGGTTCGTGGAGGAGGGCAGGGCGGGCTTCACGCAGATGGACCGCCTCGTCAGGGACAACCTCATGATGCTGGGCGTCTTCGAGATGTTCGACCGAATCGGCATCGACATCGCCTATCCCTCGGTCGCCAGGTACATCCGCATGCAGAATGATCTCGCGGATTTCGCCAGGCCCCTCGAAAACGCCCTCAAGCGCCTTGCCGAAGCCGGCAGGACCGGCGTCAAGAAGGGAGGCGGATTCCTCGAGTGGAAGGACGGGAAAACCGCGGGCGCCGGGGAGGCCCTCCCTGAAGACGCCTGCGAGGCGATGAAAAGGAGCCTCAGGCTCGCCCTAGTCAACCAGCTCTACTACTTCGTGGAGAAGAGGGCGGTCCTCGAGAGCGACCTCGCCTCGGCGCTCTCCGAGGCCTTCGGCCTCCAACTGGGCATCATGGAGTGGATGAGCGGGAAAGACATGGAGGACATAGGCTCCGAGCTCGAATCAATCTACAGGCAGACCGGGAACCCGGTCTTCAAGCCGAGGGCGCCGCTGCTCAACGCCGGAAGCGATCCCGACTCCTCCGGCGGAGCCGCCGGACCCGCGGCGGACGGCGAGGACTGAGATGGCCGAAGCATCCGCCGCATCATGGCGCCGGACCGGGCCGTGGGGCGTCATCGAGATCCCCCGCGCCAGCCCCCTTCCCCCCGGCGCCAGCCCCGCCGATGCCCGCCGCCTCCAGGCGGTCCTGAATCAGCCGGACCTCCTGGGCGTCGTCGTGGCTCTCCGCTGCGGCAAGGCCGCCCCGGACGCCCCTGCGGGAATCTCCGGCGCCGTCGGGCGCGCCGGCGTGCCCTCGGTCGCCGCCGTGAGCGGCGTCTGCCGCGGATGGATGCTCGACACTGCCTTCTCCTGTCTTTTCAGGACGGCCGGGAGGAGCTCTTCGTTCCTCCTGCATGCGCCCGGCCCGGAGCTCGCGGCCCGAATCGCCCTGACCCTGCCCCGCCGGGCCGCCGGACTGGCCCGGGAATCCGGACGGAGGCTCGCTGCCGAGGAGGCGTTCGAGGCCGGGGCAGTCGATTCGCTGGCGGAGGAAGGCGCCGAGACCTCAGCCGCAATCGAGCTCCTCGAGCGTCTCGTCTCCCACGTCAAGCCCCGCGTGGTGCGTTCCGTCATGGAATCCCTGGACGCGCCCCGCAGGCTGTCCAGAGGGGAGGCCATGCGCCTTTCGGCGCGCATGTTCTGCTCCCTCGCAACGGGAATGGCTGCAGATGATTGAACGGCGCACCGTCGAGATTGTGCTGGACGACCCGGAGGTCCTGGCGCTGGCGCGCAATCCCGCGGAGGCGCTGACGGAAGCCGAAATCGCCGCGGCCGGCTTCGGAGCGGCGAGAGTCCAGCGCATTGCCGCCGGGCTCGCGGCCAAGAAGGCATTCCTGCAGCTGTTCCCGGGCTGCTCCCCCACGGACCTGGAAATCCTTCCTTCCGATTCGGGAAGGCCGCTCGCCCGCTTCCGCGGGCCTGCGCCGGGGGGACTCGTTTCCCTGCACGTTTCGCTTACCCATACCGAATCCCGGGCCGCGGCCCTGGTGGTGGTGGAGAGACATGAAGCCCGTCTTGTGGAAGATTGAGGACGGAATAGGGTTCCTCACCCTCAACAGGCCGCCCGGCAACCTGATGGACGCCGCATTCTTCGACGAGCTGGCGAGGCTTGCGACAGAGGTCGTGCCGGAATCGGGCGCGAGGGCGCTCATCGTCGCAGGCGCAGGCAGGCATTTCAGCGCCGGCGCGGACCTGAAGGCCATGGTCCGGGAAATCACGAATCCCGGCAACAAGGCGTCCCGGCTGCCGGGCAGGCTCGAAAACAACCTGGCGGCATTCGAGGCAATCGAGAGGTTCCCGGGCCCCGTGATTGCGGCCGTCCGCGGCGCGTGCCTCGGGTCGGGATTCGAACTCGCGCTCGCATGCCCGAGGCGCATCGCAGCGCACGGATCCGTTTTCGGCCTCCCCGAAAGCACGTTCGGCCTCATACCGGGCTGCGGCGGGATTCAGAGGCTCTCGGAAGCGGCGGGGGCGCGCAGTGCAGCGGAAATCGCCCTGGGAGGCAGGACTTTCGGCGCCGAGGAGGCTCTCTCGCTGGGGATTGTAAGCCGGCTCGTCCAGGCAGGGGATCTAATGTCGGCCGCCGTCGCCGAGGCCGGGCCGGCGTGCGGCAGGGCCGGGCGCGCCGCGCACTGACCCGCGAACGATTCCCGCCCGCCGGGCCGACGGAAATTCCTGTCTTCCGGCGGGAAGCGGGTGGTATAAATAGGCGGCCCGTAACTTGCGTCCATTGCCGGTTCCGGCCGGTCCGTGTTGCAGACAGACACATGAAGTTCGCCCACTTCGACCCCTTTTCCGGCGTGTCGGGAGACATGATACTCGGATGCCTCCTCGACGCAGGGCTTTCCCGGAGCTCCCTCTGCGCCGAGCTCGACAAGCTGGGCGTGGGGGGTTTCTCAATCGAATCCCGCAAGGTGATGCGCGGCCCCATTGCCGCCACGAAGGTCGACGTCCTCATCGACGATTCCGCGGAACCGCTGCCGCCCCATCCGGACGGGATAATCCGAATCATCGCCGGGAGCCGCCTCGACGACGCGGTCAAGGATAAGGCGTCGAG
>JBFZBV010000339.1:0-6976 GCA_041308285.1 Planctomycetota bacterium
GGCCCTCGATTGCGAAGCATCCGGACTCGTTCGAGAAGGCCTTGAGGTCGGACGGGGCGAAGGGCTGGTCGCCGACGGGCGTCTTGATGACGAGGTTCACGCAGATTTCCGCGCCCGCGACGGGCTGCCCGTCGGACTTCCGGACCACCCTGCCCTTCAGGGGGAAGCCCGCGGCCAGGGCAAGGTCGTTTCCGCCGGAGGTCTCGCCTTCCTTCACCTTGATTCCGCGCCTTTCGCCCGTCATGCAGCCCTTCGCCGAGGCTTCGAGTATGTAGGTCCCGGGGCCGAGATCCTCAATCCTGTATCTGCCGCCGGCTGAAGCGAAGAGCTTCGTTCCGGCCCTGAGCATCGCGACGGCGCACGCCTGGTAGTTCCCGGGGTGGTCGGTGTAGTACCTGACGCTGAATTCGTCGAGCGGCCCGCTGGGCCCGGACACGGAACCCTCGATGGCGCCGGAGGCCCTGAAGAGGATTATCCTGAGGTCGTTCGCCGGCGCGTTCGCCGAACGGACCCGGTCGTCCTTGTATCCCTTCGCGGTCGCAATCAGGGTGTGCGCCCCGGGCTTGGTGTGCGGCACGCTGAACGCCCCGTTCTCGTCCGAGAAGGCCGGTTGAAGGCCGATCCCGCCCTGCCCGTCCTGCCGGTACGCCGCGAGTCTAGCGCCCTTCACGGGCGATTTGGCGGAATCCAGGACGAGGCCCGACAGCTCGCTCTGGGGCCCGAGCGCGAAATCGACCCTGACCCGCCTGCCGGCCTCGACCTCGGCGCGCATGACGGTCTCCCCGGCGCATCCGGGTGCCCGGGCCGAGAGGCGGTACGATCCGGGCTGGAGGCGCGCGATTTCGTAGGCGCCTCCGTCTCCCGATGCCGCGGAGCGGAGGCGGCTTTCGTCCGCGAAAGCGACGCCTTCGTCCGTCTTCAGGGGAGCCGCGTAGACTTCGGCATTCGCGATGGGCGCGCCGGAGACGGACGACACGGTCCCTTCGATGACGCCGGCAATCTCGAGGCGGATTTCTCCGGCGTCTATTTCCGCGGAGCCGTCCTCGAAGCGGAGACCCCCGCCGGACGTGCCGTGCTCGACGAAGCCCTCGGCCGTCACCGCGAGGCCGTATGCCGCCGAAGTGTCGAGCCCGTCGACCAGGAAGCGGCCGTCCGCGCCGGTTCTCGCCGCGCCGGGACCGGCCGTGCCGCCGGCGTTCGCGGCGACTTCAGCTCCCTCGACGGGTCTGCCGTCCGCGGCGGAGACCACCAGGCCTCTTATGCGTCCGACGGCCCGGGCCGCGGCCGGGTCACGGGGCCCCTCGCCGGCGCGGGCTGCGCCTGCAATCCGATCCGCCTGCGCCGGACCGGGCCCGGGTTCGCCCGGAGCGGGCTCGCCGGGCGTTTGAGGGCCGCTCCGGCCGACGTCGAGGTCCGAATCCCTGTCGCGGAAGACCCTGAGCGCGAGGAACGCTCCCGCGAGGAGGGCCAGCAGAGCCAGGGCGGCGAGGATTTTGGCGGGCTCGGATTTCACGTTCGCGTCTCCAATCTCGCAGCCTGCGCGGGCGGGCGCCGCAGCGGCAGTCCGGCTCTTCGGGGCCGTTCAGCGCTTCCTTTCCGCGTATTGCTTGAACTTCCGCACCGTCTTCCCAATCATCTCTTCGAATTTGGACTGCGTAACGGCCCAGGCAATCCAGGCCGGGAAAGACGCGCTCATCGAATACGTCACCTTGGACTTCGATTCGGCCGACGGCTCGACGGCCCAGTAGCCGCTCGTGGCCTTGAGCACGTTCGACTCGATCATCGTCCATGACATGCGGCGATCGGATTCGATTTCGTACTTCACCTTGTAGGTTATGTCTCCCAGCGGCGCTTCCAGGCTGAAGGACACGACGGGGTTCTTCCCGCTTCCGTCTTCCACCTCCACGGCCTTCAGCGCGTGAATGAAGTTCCTGTAGGTCTTGAAATCCCGGGCGATGGCGAAGCATTCGCCGGGCGGCAGGTCGACTTCAATCGTTTCGGTGTATTCGGGCATAGAAATCTCCGAAAAAACGAAGAGCAAACAGCGTGCCTCCTGCACGGGGAACTCCGGCCGGAGCTTCCGGTGGGCGCGCGATATGCACCGTAATACCTTGCCGGCCCTGAAGAAGCAAGTGCGGCGGACAGGGCGGAGGCGGTTCTCCGCCCGGCCGCGAAGGCCGCAACCGGGGCGGGCCGTGGTTTTTTCCGCCGAATCGCGGGCTCGAATTCGCCGGATCCGGGACCTTGGAACGGAGTCAATCATCGAGCCGGATGTTCGGTCACAGCAGCCCGGCGGCGATTACGGCGACTTGTTCAAGGAACGCCCTGTCCTCATTGCCGAACGGGGCTTTTTCGTGGGAGTCCACGTCGAGTTCGCCGACAATCCTGCCCTCGCGGAACACGGGCACGACAATCTCGGAATTGACCCGGGCGCTGCAGGAGAGGTAGTTCTGCTCGAGGCTCACGTCGTTCACGAGGAAAGTTTCGCCCCGGGCTGCGGCCTGGCCGCAGATTCCGCGGCCCACCGGGATTCTCACGTGCTCGGTGGGCTCGCCGCAGAAAGGCCCGAGGACGAGCTCGGCGCCCGTCACGTCCATCGCGTAGAAGCCCACCCAGTCGTACCAGGGAACGCAGTCCCGGAGAAGGGAGCACACCGAGCGGAGCCTGGCCTCCGGGGATTCCAAGGCCGAGCACGTCCCGCTCACCCTGCTCAGCAGACCGGAAAAGAGCGCTTCCTTGTCGGCAGCGGACATGCGTTCAAAGGCCTTCGGCCGGTCAGAATCCCGCGAAGGAGCGGTCGTGGAGGAAATCCTTGAGCTTCTTCCACATCCCTATGGTGTCGACCGCCATGATAATCAGCGGGTGCCTGCCGCCTTTCTGGTCGGCGACGAACCCGTCTATCTCCGCCTCCTTGCGGAATCCGAGAGTCTCCAGGAACGACATGAGGAACTCGTGCTTGCGCGTCATCTCCGCCGTTATTATCTCGACCTCCCTGTCCAGCGCGTGCCTGACCAGCTCCCACACGAGCAGGGAGGCCGCTCCCTTGCGCCTCACGGAGGCGTCGACGGCGACGCGGATGCCGCCGACGTGCCTGGACCAGCCGTGCCTGGGCTTGTGCAGGGACGCGAGGGCGCAGATGCGCTTCTGCTTGAGGGCTACAAGCGCGAGCACGGCCGAGGGGTCGCGGTCCTGGCACCAGCGCTTCGCCACGGCAGGGTCCGAGACGTCCTCGTGAAGGTTGATTCGCTCCTTTTCCGGAAGCCTCTGGAAGAACCTGACGAGGGCCTTCTCATCGTCGCGGCCGAGCTGCCTTATGGTGACCTCGGCTCCGTCGCGCAGCACGGCCTTCCTTGGCAGATTGCTCATCCGGGTTCCCGCAAGCCCCGCGCGCAGGGTCAGTCCGCGCGCGATATCTCGATTATGATTTTCAGCGTTTCGGCCGTCTTGAGCTTCTCGTCCTCGATTTTCGCGTAGTTGATTTCCGGATTGATGAACTTGCCTTCCTCGCCGACCGCCTCGGACGGGTCCTCGAGCACGAATTCCGGCTCGGGCATATCGGCGCCTTCCTTGTCGATGGCCGTGATGCTCTTGAAGACGAACTTGATTTTCCCTCCGGCCGTCCCGGCTTCGACAATCCCGATTTCCATGGGCATCCGGTCCCGCCTTACCTGGAAGTCCTTGAAGCTCGGCGGCGTCTTGCCCTCGAGGATGTTGTCGGCGTCGTAGATCTCGATCATGATTTTCACGGGCTTGCCGAACACGTTGTAGGAGTCGACGGAGTTGCGGTAGGCGCCCTCGCCGTCCTCCTTGGTGATGCTCCAGCCCGGCATGGCTTCCGGCTTGACCTGCTTCGGCGCCTCGCCCTTCTCGGCCGCGATCCGCTCCTGCTCGGCGTAAATCAGGTCGTCCAGCTCCACGGCCTTCCTCCAGCGGTTCGCCCACAGGGGGCGGTCGTTGCTCTCGTGCCTCTGGAGAATCTTCCCGGCCTGCATCTTGAACTTGACCGGTTCGTTGCTCGTGACGATTTCCTTCATCTGCACCATGCGCTGCCTGGCGGATTCGAAGTCCGCCTCGGTCTTCTTCCGGCCCGCGATGTAGATGTTCCAGCAGACGCGCGCGTTGTTGTAGTAGACGAACGGGAACTCGTCGTTCCCGAGGAGCGACTTCGCCTTGTTGCCCGGGTCGTCCTCCGGATCGACCTTCTGAATCAGGAAGCCCAGCGTGTTGAACAGCTCCTTGTCGTAGAAGCCCGCCACCTCGGCCGCCTTCGCGAGCCCCTCGTCCAGCTTCGCCTGGTCGCCGTTCTTCATGCCCTCCTCGATGAGCATGCAGGCCTTGTCGGAAACGGCCCAGACGTACTGGGCGTCGAAGTACAGGAAGTGGTCGAGCATGTCGACGCCGCGCGCGTCGAGCTCGATTTTCGATCCCCTGGGCTTGCTGTAGAGAGCGCCGATGACGGGCCCAATCTGATCGGGAGCGGCGCCGGTCAGGAAGTCCTTGGCCTTCCTCACGTAGCCCATCGCTTCTTCCAGGAGACCTTCCCGCTGGTCGTTCTGGTACTTGTAGAAGACCCTGACGGCCTGGCCCTCGGGCACGTTCCCGGTGACGAGCCTGCGGAGCCTGGTCGTCCCCTTGAGCCCTCCATACTCGACCTCGAAGTCGATTTCGAGGAACCACGGGGATTCCAAGTCGTCGATGTCCGTGGGTTTCCTGCCGGGCTTCAGGATTTTCACGCTGCCCTGCTCCACGCCCTTCTCGGCAATCTCCACCCAGTTGCCGCCGTCGAACTTCATCTCCCGGCCGTTCACGTCGGGCTGCGGTATGAGGTCGGGCGCGAACTGGTAGACCTTCTTCATGAGCGTGACGGGCTTGTAGTAGAGTTTCGACGTGCGCTGCCTGCCCATGAACGCGTAGGCCACGCCTCTCAAGGATTCCGGTATCTTGTCGAACGGCACCTTGTCGATGTAGGCGAACAGGTCCTTGTACACGGCGAGCGCAGCCGCAGGTTCGGTGCTCCTGGCGGCCTCGATTTTCTCGAGGTCCACCGTGGCCTCGGCCTGCTTCATGGCGTCGAGGGCCTCGTCGGCCTTCTTCGTCGCGGCGATGGGCAGGAAGTCGAGGGCCAGCGAAACGATGCAGCCCGCGAACAGCGGGATGGTAAGGATGAATCCCGCTGAAGCGCGCAGGAACCATCCCTTGCCGAAGAGGGTGAGAATCACGATTAGATCGTAGCACACGACGGCCGTCAGGAACGCGTAGTTCTCCAGGTTGTACTGAATCTTGAAGAAAATCCCTCCGGCGGTGGCCAATATGAGGAGCACTATGGCTCCCAGCCTGCCGAGCTTGCCGTGCCCCCACAGGAATATGGCCGAAAGCAGGCCCCCTGCGCCGAGGAACACGTTCATCGGGTGGTTCTGTTCCACGAGGAGGGCTATGACGAAGTCGGCAATCAGATAGAGCGAGAAGAACAGCGTGGCGAACGTCGCGACGAGCACCGGCGCCCTGTTCTGCGAGAGCCAGATGCTCTTGGGCGGTTTCGGCGGTTCCGGCGCGGCCGGAGCCTTGTCTTTCCTGCCGCGCTTCTCGGCCGCTGCTTTCTTGTCCCTCGGCGGCCTTTCCTTGCGCTCGGATTTGGCTTTCCTGTCCCGGCCCTTTTCGCGGCCCGGCTCGGCCTTGGCTGCGTCCTTTTGGCCCTCGGAAGCTCCGGCTTCCCCGCCGGCAGCGGCTCCCGCCTCAGCTTCCGCCGGGGCCGCCGCAGCGCCGCCTTCGCCTGCCGCCTCGGCCGAAGCGGTTTCTTCATCCGCGTCGAGATTGTCCTCCACCTCTTCGTCGAGTATCTCGTCCAGCGGACCCCCGCACTGGGGGCACTTGCCCTGCCCTTCGTCGACTTCGATTTCGCAGTTGATGCAGATTAGCATCCGAATTCTCCTTATTGGCGCATGCGCCTGTCCGGGTGGAGCTGCGTCGGACGGCCGGCCCGCGGCCGGGCCGGGGGTCGGACCGCGCTTGCAATCCGGTCGAGCGGGAATTATAGATGCCGCATGGAGTTACTGTCAATGCCGGCGTGGGGCAATTTGACGGAACCCCCGGGCCTGCCTCGAATCGCGACGCCCGGCGGCAGCCGGCGCGGGATGCCGGTCCGAGCGGGTGCCGTGAAGGGCGATGGTTGTCCGAGGTGCACATGTTCAAGTCCGTGAGCTGCGTCGCCGTGTATGCGACCGACATCGACAGGTCCAGGGATTTCTACACCGGAACCCTCGGGTTTAGGGTCGCGGCTGATTTGGGCGGGCTGTGCTTCCTCAAGTCCGCATCCGGGGCGATAGACGTGTATCTCGAGTCGGTCGGCAACCGCTCGGGAGCCGCCGCCGATTCCGCCAGGCTCGGATTCTTCCTGACGTCGGAGGGGCCGGTGCAGGCTGCGATGGACAGGCTGAGGGGCATGGGCGTCAGGGTCCTGGAGGACTCGCCGGTCAGGGTGGACGATCACACGGGCTGCTTCAGGTTCGCCGACCCGGACGGGAACCTGATTGACGTTTCCGGCCTGATGTAGGGGGCGCTAGGCCGGCTTGTCGCGCGGGGCCGCGAGCCTGTTAATCATCCCGGCGACGTACCCTGCCCCGAATCCGTTGTCTATGTTCACGACCGCGACGCCTGCTGCGCAGCAGTTGAGCATGGTGAGGAGCGGCGCGACGCCCTTGAAGCTCGCGCCGTATCCCACCGAGGTGGGCACGGCGATGATGGGCCTGTCGACGAGGCCGCCCACGACGCTCGGCAGTGCGCCGTCCATGCCGGCCACGGCCACGATGCAGTTCGCCCGGCGTATTTCCGAGACGCGTTCCAGCAGCCTGTGGATGCCGGCCACGCCCACGTCGTAGGCGGTCGCCACCTCCGCGTCCATCATCGAGGCGGTCACGCGCGCCTCTTCGGCCACCGGTATGTCCGCCGTGCCGGCGCAGAGGATTTGCACCAGCCCGCG
>JBFZBV010000340.1:0-3750 GCA_041308285.1 Planctomycetota bacterium
TCGGTTATCGCGTCGCGGTAGATGATGTCCACCACCTTGCCGTTGTTCTTGTAGACCAGCTCTTTGCCGTTGTACGTGAACTCGCTCGGATCCACGAGGTCCGACTCGTATCCCTTGCTGCGGATGTGGTCGACTATGAGCTCGTCGTCCGACAGCACCGTGGACCCCTTCCACATCGTGATTGCGAAGTACGGCTTGCTCTTGGGCGCTATCTTCTTCTTCTTGCAGAATTCCCCGTACTTCTTGAGCAGGGTGTTGAGGTGCGTCTTGAGCAGCGGGTCGGCGTGGAGCTTGTACTTCTTGCCGATTTCCTTCACGGCGGGCAGCTCGAGGAATATCTTCAGCATCGCGTCGTTCCAGCCCATGCCGCTCGGGTCTCCGCAGTTGAATTCCAGGAACTTGAGGTCGCCGGAGTAGGGATTCATGAACACGTCGAGCCTGACCATGACCTGGTAGCTCGGGTAGATGGGGTCGACCTTGGAGAGGTCGAGCAGGCGGCCTTCGAGGTGGACCAGCCCCTGGAAGTTGTTCCCGTCCTCGATGTAGGCCTTGCCCACCTTTTCCACGCACTTCACAATCGCCTTGGTGGCCGCCGCTATCCGCTTCCTGTGCTTCTGGTCCACGAAGTAGGGCTTGAGGAACGTGGGGAAGGGCTTCTCCTCGTGGGTCTTGGGATCCGCCATGTTCATCTTGTACACGCCCATCTGCTCCACGAGATGGCGCATCTGGGCTCCCGGATCCGTCTTGTTCAGGATCTTCTCGTAATCCTTGTTAATCCTGTCAATGATATGCATGGTCGAACTCCTTCAAGTGAACCGGTCGATTCCTCCTCGTCCGCCGATTGGAAACGCGCAGAACATATATCAGGGCAAGGGCGAAATCAATAGATTTCGAGACCGCCGAATCCTGCGCCCAAGGCGCGGATATGGTATATTCTCGCATCGACGGCAATGCGGAGGACTCGAAATGGCGCAGGACAGGATAACCTCCCCGGCAGGCTCGGAAGAGGACAGGATTTTCGAGAAGAACATAAGGCCAAGGGATTTCAGCGATTTCGTCGGGCAGAGGAAGGTCGTCGAGAACCTCCGCACGTACATCGAGGCCTGCCGCATGCGCGGCGATCCCGCGCTCGACCACGTGCTCTTCTCCGGGCCCCCGGGAGTCGGAAAGACGACGCTCGCGCACATCATCGCCAGGGAGCTCGACAGGGAGATGATGAGCACTTCCGGCCCGGTGATGGAAAAAGCCCACGACCTCGCCGGAATCCTCACCAAGCTCGGCAAGGGCGACATCCTGTTCGTCGACGAAATCCACAGGATGAACAAGGTCGTCATGGAGTACCTGTACTCCGCCATGGAGGACTTCTACATCGACATCGTCCTGGACCAGGGGCCCGGCGCCAGGACCGTGAAGCTCAACCTCGAGAGGTTCACCCTCATAGGGGCGACGACCAGGGAAGGCGTCCTCACCGGCCCGTTCAGGAGCAGGTTCCTCATAAGGGAGCGGCTCTCGCCTTATCCCCCGGAGGACCTCGCCAGCATAATCAGGCGGTCCGCTTCCATCATCAGAATCGAGATTACGGACGAGGCCGTGAAAACCCTCTCCGCCCGGTCGCGCGGCACGCCCAGGGTCGCCAACAGGATGCTCCGCAGAATCGCCGACGTGGCCCTCGTCAAGGGGACCGGTCTCGTCACGCCCGAAATCGCCGAGCAGGGCCTCGAGATGCTCGGCGTGGACCGCTGGGGGCTGGAGGACCTCGACCGCAGCATCCTGTCAATCCTCTTCGAGTCCGGCGGCGGGCCTGTCGGCCTCAAGACCATTGCGGTGGCTGTGGACGAGGAGGAGGACACGCTCGAGACGGTCTACGAGCCGTACCTCATCAGGGAGGGGTTCCTGCAGAAGACGCCCAAGGGCCGAATCGCCACGGAGAAGGCGTACAAGACCTACGGCGGCGGCCGCAGCGTCCCCGGCGGGCTGTTCTAGGGCGTTGCACGCGGCGCGTCCCGCGTTGGGAATGCCCGTAGACCGCGGGCGGACGGCGCGTGACCGTGGACAGTGGACAGTAGACCGGTGACTGTGGACCGTTATGAGCAATCATGAAGGGCCTGTTCCTTTCGGCAGGAGGGGTGGTGCGCTGGGTCGCGCGCTTTCGGCGGTCAGGGCCGTCGCGCCGCCCGGCACCGGACTGCCTCTGCTCCTCACCGGCCTGCTTTGCGCCGTAATCGTGGCGGTGCAGTGCTCCAGGCCGGCCGCACGCAGCGGCGGGGGGGACGGGCCGGGGCCGGATTCCGCCGCCGGCGCAGCCCGCGCAGTGCGCGTTCTTCTTTCGCTTTCCGGCCCGGGAATCGAAGTGAGGGCCGGGGACGGAGGCGGAATCGAGGTCCGTGCCGCCGGGGCGTCCTTCAGGGCGGAGTCCCCGCTCGAGGTCAAGGCCGACGGGCCGAAGCTCGCCTTCGCAGGATCCTCGGCCGCGGGAATCGAATCCGCCGACCTCAGGTCCGAATCCGGTGCGCCGCTCCGCGTGGGGCAGAGGTCCTACGCAGGTGAGATCCGGGTCTTGACGTCCGGATCAGGGGCGGTGACGGTCGTCAACGTCGTGCCCATGGCCGCGTATCTCGAGGGCGTGGTCGGGTCCGAAATGCCGCCGGACTGGCCGATTGAGGCGCTCAAGAGCCAGGCGGTTGCAGCCAGGACCTTCGCTGCCTCCAGGATGCGCGGCCGGCAGGCGGACCCTTTCGACGTGTACGACGACACCAGATCGCAGGTCTATATCGGCGTGCCCCCTGAAGGGCACGACGCGGTGCGCAGTGCCGTGGCCGAGACCGGCGATTTGGTGCTCTGCTGGTCCGGGAATCTCATCCCTGCGTTTTTCCACAGCACCTGCGGGGGCAGGACCGAGAGCGCCTCGGACGCGCTTACAGGGGAGTATCCGCCGCCGCTTTGCGGGGGCGTGGAATGCGGCTTCTGCGGCGATTCGAAGCGGTTCAGGTGGTCCGCGCGAATCCCGGCTTCGGAAGCAGGGGAGGCCCTGGGCGTGCGGGGATTGAAGGGGATCAGGATTTCGAAGGCCACGTCGACGGGGCGGGCCGCCGAGGTTGAGCTGGCGCACGAAGGCGGCGAGAAGGCGGTCCGGGCGGCCGCGCTGAGGGCCGCGCTGGGGAACTCGAGAATCATGAGCACGGCTTTCACGGTCGAGATGAAGGGCGGGGATTTGGTGTTCGAAGGCCGCGGCTGGGGTCACGGGGCGGGGATGTGCCAGTGGGGCGCCAGGGGCATGGCGAAGGCAGGGAAGGACTTCCGCGAAATACTCGGCATGTACTATCCCGGCGCGAACCTTCGGTTCGATTATTGACTCTTCGCAGGTAAGTATTCGGTTAAGCCATGGCCTTTCGAACCTGATGCCTCTGATCTTTTTACTGATTGACATGATCCGTTCTTTCACGGTGAGCCGAAACTTTCTCCGACCAGAATCATGTGAATCAGCATTTAAATCATGTAAATCAGGGTCTGAGGAGTGTGGGTGCACCGAATGTATACCTTCGCCGGGGGCTGTACGGCAATCCCGATGAGATCGCCGCGTCGCCATGAACCAGAGCTTCTCACGGCTCATGGCTCCTCGCGATGACCGGCTTTTATCGGTCATCGCGAGCGCCCAACCGCGGAACTGGCGGGCTCCCGCAAAGCGAGACGTCGGATTCAGATGTAGCCACGGCACTCAGTGCCGTGATCCTCGCCCCAGCGGAGTGGGGC
>JBFZBV010000341.1:0-4609 GCA_041308285.1 Planctomycetota bacterium
GATTGGCGCGCATGGCGGGGCTCGAAGGCCTTGTTTTTGCCGGGAAGCCTGCGCCGGGGGAAGACATGGCCCTTAGCAGGAAGATTGCCTACGTCAACCTGTCGAGCGGGGAAATCCGCGCTGCGACGGTGCCGCAGAGCCTCAGGACCCACTATCTCGGCGGCAGGATCCTCAACGACTACATCATGTTCAGCCACGCCCGCCCGGGCGCTGAAACCCTGGGAGGAGACAACATCCTGGTCCTGGGAGCCGGGCTCCTCTGCGGATCTCCGGCGCCGGCCGCGGCGATGGCCGTGCTCACGACTCGGTCGCCTCTCACGGGTCTCATCTCGCATTCCACCCACGGCGGGCTGTTCGCGCCCGTCATGCGATGGGCCGGCTTCGACCACGTGGTGGTGAAGGGGAAGTCGAGGAAGCCGGTCTTCATCCACCTCGAAGAAGGATCCGTGGAGATACGCGACGCCCAGGACGCCTGGGGTGCCGACACGGCGGATGCGAGGGAGGCGGTGCGGAACTTGCTCGGCAACCCCGAAGCCCAGGTTCTCGCCATAGGTCCGGCGGGCGAGAAGCTCTCGATGCTGGCGTCGGCGTACTCCGATCCCGGGCACGGGTCGCACCGCGGAGGCGCCGGGGCGGTTATGGGGTCGAAGAACCTCAAGGCGTTTTCCGCTTCCGGCGGCATTCCCGTCGCCTTCAAGGACCCCTCGCGCGCGCTGAAGACGATGTCCTTGATATCAGCCAGGGCGACGGGCAGCTCATTCGGCAGGAGGATCTCATCGGGCGGGGCTTTCGAGCCCGCCTTCGACCTGGCCGAAATCGGCATGATTTGCGGCGGCAAGTCGCCCCTTTCGGATCCATCGAGGGACGAAATCAAATCCCGGTCCACCGGTTCATCCGCCTGCCACGGCTGCCCGCTCGCATGCATGATGACGTTCAAGGACCCCGCCGCGGGCCGCAAGGGCGCCGCCGCCCAGGGGCCGGGCCTGTGGCACCTGTCCTGCTTCTGGCCCTTCATGCCGGAGGACGGCGCCGACTCGCTGCTCGAGTTCTCGTCGGCTACCGCAAGGCTCGGCGTCGACCCCGTCGAATCAGCCATGCTCGCAGCCTGGGCCGCCAGGCTGGCGGAGGCGGGAATCGTGTCCGGGAAGGATCTCGGCGGGAAGGCCCCGGCGTTCGGAGACCCGCGCGGCGCGCTCGACGCGGTCGAATCGGCCGCGGCCATGTCCGGCCCCTGCTCCATACTGGGCCAGGGCGGAGTCAAGGCCGCCGAAGCCCTCGGCAGGGCGTCGATAGAACTGCTGCCCCACGTCAAGGGGATGTGCCTGCCGGCCGCGAACCTCGGCCCGACCCCCGCTCTGGCGCTTGCCGCGGCCGTCGGCCAGACTGGCGGCGATCTCAGGGCCGCGCCCTGGGTCGAGCTCTCCGGCACGCCGGAGGAGGCTCTCGAGGCCATGGTCGCCGGGAGGGGCCAGTCGGACGCCGGGGACGGCCTGACTCCCGACACGCCCTCCGCCAGGGCCGCCCTGGTCCAGTGGAGCGAGAACTGCGCCGCCGTGGCGGATTCGCTCGGCGTATGCACTTACGCGACGGCCATCCACGACGCCGCGCTCCAGTCGTTCGTGGACTGGTCCGAACTGCTGTCTTCCTGCACGGGACTTCTAATCGGCCCACCGAAGATATGGGAGGTCGGGCAGCGCGGGATTGCGCTGGAGCGGATGTTCAACCTGCGGGAGGGCATGTCCCACAAGGCCGATGCCCTCAACGACGCCGCGTTCGGGGAAGGCAGGAAGACCACGAGGAAGAAGAAGGGCGCAAAGCCGGTCGAGCCGGCTGAAATGAGGGCGCTAGTGGAAGCCTATTACAGAGTCAGGTCAATCGACGCCAGGGGCAAGCCCGAGTCGTCGGCGCTTTCAGCCCTGGGGCTGGACAAAGAACCCACTTACATGATCTAGGTGCCCATGGGAAGGGTTATCTCCGTGGATTCGGACGCATGCACGGGGTGCAGGACCTGCATGCTGGTCTGCTCGGTGACGAAGAGCGGGTCTTCCAGCCCCTATCTCTCCCGCATCGGCGTCGTGGGCCTGGACCGGCTGGGAAGGCAGGTCCCTATGCTCTGCGTGCACTGCAGGCAGGCCCCGTGCATTGCATGCTGCCCGGTCGACGCCATTTCGAGGAACCCATCCAGCGGGGCCGTCGAGGTGGACGGCAGGCTATGCATCGGGTGCGCCATGTGCGTCTCCGCATGCCCCTTCGGCTGCATGTCGATGGACCCCGCAGGGGAGGTCGCGGTCAATTGCGACCTGTGCGGGGGGTCGCCCGCGTGCGTCTCCGCATGCCCCTTCGGGGCTCTCAAGTATGAGGAGCCGGCAAAGACGGCCCTCGCCAGGAAGAGATCGAAGGCATCCAGGATTGCGCAATCTCTCGACAATTCCGGCCGCTAGCACCGCTCCGGGCCCGTGGGCGGGATTGTGCCCGGCGCCCCGCCTTGCGCGCCCGGCATTCCTGCCGCTCGCTCTCGCGGCCGCAATCGCATTCGCAAGGCCCGCCCTCTGCGGAGATGCGGCCCCCCAGGCGCCCGGACCGGGACGGGAATCCCATGAAGGCCCCGTCCCGTCCCTGATTCTGTCTCCGCTCGTGCAGCCGGTCCACCACCCAAGGATGCTCGGATCGCGCCTGGTGGAACCGGGATCCGCATCCGTCGCGCTTTCAGCGGGAACCTCGAGCATGTACAGGGGCGGATGGTCGGGTGATTCGTGGCTTTCAATCAATGCGCAGACGCTGTGCGGGCTCGTGAAGGTCAGGATGGGAATAGCCGAAGGCCTGGAAATCGATTTCGAGTCCTGCGTCTACAGCCTCTGCAAATCCTTGAAGAACCGCGGCAGCTTCGGAGTGTCGGTCGGGTTCGACGGGATCGTCGCCGCGGACCTGACCAGCCAGGCGGACGGGGGCTCGAATCCCTGCTTCACTGCGAGAATCTCCTTGCTCGGCGGCGACGGCGGCTCCGTGCCGTCGTTGACCGCATCGTTCGCGTTCACAATCCCATGCGGCCCCGACAGGTCGTTCGCCAGGCCCGGGGCCGCGGAAGTCGGGGGCTTCCTGGACGCGTCGTGGGATATGCTGTCCCCCCTCCACGTGCACTTCTCGGCCGGCTGGATGCACGAGCCGTTCCTGGCCAACCTCGAACCGGGGCCGCGCCTCGATTTGCGCGACTCGTGGTTCCTCGCGTTCGGATTAGAACTCGAGGTCTCGAGCTGGATGTCCGCCCACCTCCAGTTCGAAGGCATGGGCAATCCCTACCCGAGGACGGGCAACTACAGGCTCGACAGCCACCCCGTCCAGGCGACGGCCGCGCTGAGTTTCAGGCCCTTGAAATCGGCGAGGGTCTTCGCCTCGTTTTCCGAGGACCTGAGCCGCACGGCACCCGATTTCGCCGTTCAGGCCGGCGCCGAGTTCGGGTTCTGACAGCCGGCTCATTGACTGCCCGCCGGCGCTTTAATAGAATCCATATGCGTTGGAGGATACGCCGGATGAGAAAAGTCGCACTGGTTGTCGTGCTCCTCGCGGCCGCAGGCGTCGGCGTCTTCCTGGTCCTCGGCAAGGTGATGACGGAAACGGAGATAAAGAGCCGGATTAAGGAGCTCTTCCGCGAATCCACGATTGTGCGCAATCCATACTCAATCAGGGAGGCGAACCTCCAGACGGAGTTCTTCGACGTCGAGAGCTACGACTCGGGATCCACGCATCCGCTCGAGTGGATTGAAATCTGGAAGGCCGAGAACGAGATGCAGGAACACGGCAGGCAGCTGGATTCCATGACCGTCATCCAGAGCACGAAGACCGAGGCCAGCATCGAGTTCACTATGCTCGAGGGGTTCAAGGGATCCGAAATTGCGAAACCCGACATGAAACCGGTGCGCTACACGGCGAAGCTCGTGTATTCCAGTTCCGGCCAGAAATGGCTCGTCAGGTCCCTGAAGTACGCATCCAAGTGACGGGCGCGCGCGCCTGCCCGGGCAACCCGCAATCCCCTGCGAATCATCGGAGTCTGCTTTTGCCGTCGTCAACCGCGTCCACCGCCCCGTGCGCCATGAGCTTGTCAACGACCCTCATGACGTCCATCCACATGACCCTGGCCTTCCTGAAGAGGTCCAGAATCGTGTTCCGCCCGTCGATTTGCACGATGACGCGCTGGTCGATTGCGCCGAGCTTCGCGAATCCCCCCGTGTCGTATAGCTTCTCCCGGCCCTTGTCCGTGAGCGTGAAAACCAGGTCCGAGCGCCCGATTCTCGCTTTCATGTCCGTCACATCCCTGAAAGCTGCCCTGACGCCCTTTATGACGTCCAGCGGATGGCACTTGAGCGACAGGCTCCGCGTATCCGTCTCCCTCCTCTTCCTCTCGACTATCAGCGAGCCTATGCTCTGCATCCCGGGAGTGTACTCGAAGGTCGGCCTCTTCCAGAAGTAGAGGTCCAGAAGCTCCAGTTCGGCCTGCGTCACGAGGGCCTTCTGGACCTGTTCTTCGTCGGCGAGCCTGAGATCAACCATCATCTCCCCGAAAAGTCCCGGCTTCTCCCGCATCCGCTCGAGCGTCTTATCGACGGCCCGGGAG
>JBFZBV010000342.1:0-5056 GCA_041308285.1 Planctomycetota bacterium
CGGGGCTCTTCTTGTGGACGCTGGACCCCGCGGTGAAATACCTGCTCTGGGACGGGGTGTTCGAGAAGCGCGCCGGCGGCCGGCCCGGGGCCCGGGCCGGCGGCCCGGCGGACGTGAATCCCGGCGCCGGGGCGATGACGCAGGGACCCGGCGCGGAAATGAAGACAGGTGGCAGGTGATGGAAAATCTCGTCGCTGACTTGAAACCGCTCAGCCCGGTGCTGATTGTCTTCGCGGGCGCAATCGCGTCGCTCCTGACAGGCGTGTTCTCGAAGAAGGAGAACAGCTACGTCCTGCCCTATGTGGGCATAGCCACGGTCGCTTTCGCGTTCGTGGCCCTGCTCAACTACTGGGACCGCGGAGTGATGGTGCTCCTGCAGGATTCCATCAGAATCGACGCCTTCGGCACCTACGTGTCGGCCGTGGTCCTCGTCGCCTGCATGATTACCTTCTTCTGCTCGATAGGCTACGCCCGCAGGCTCGGCTTCGAGCACGGCGAGTACTTCGGGCTCCTGCTCTTCGCCTCGGGCGGCATGATGCTGCTCTCCATGAGCTCGGATCTGATTACGCTGTTCCTGAGCCTCGAAATCATGTCGATTTCCGTGTACGCCCTCGCGGGCCAGGCGCGGCAGAGGCGCAGGAGCAACGAGGGGGCGCTCAAGTACTTCGTCCTGGGAGCCTTCAGCACGGGATTCCTCCTGTTCGGAATCGCGCTCATCTACGGCGCCACGGCATCCACTAAGATCCAGGCGGTCGCGCAGGTCGCCGGGCTCAAGCCGCTCCTTATAGCCGGCCTCGGGATGCTCATCGTCGGCTTCGGCTTCAAGGTCGGCGCAGCCCCCTTCCACGTCTGGGTCCCGGACGCGTACGAAGGCGCACCGGCCTCGGTCACGGGCTTCATGGCCGTCGCGGTCAAGGCCGCCGGCTTCGCCGCCCTCCTCAGGGTCATGCTCATGCTCTTCCCCGGCGGCTGGGCCGAGTTCTGGTGGCCCGTCTTCTGGGCCGTCTCCCTGCTCACGATGTTCCTCGGCAACGTCATCGCCGTGTTCCAGAAGAACGTGAAGAGGATGCTCGCCTACTCCGGCATAGCGCACACCGGGTACATACTCATCGGGCTCGTGTCCATCGGAATCGCCTCCACCCAGCCCTACCTGCCCGGCATGCAGGGCATGACCGGCCAGCTCGCGGGCGGGATGCTGTTCTACCTCCTCGCGTACGCATTCATGACGCTCGGCGCGTTCGCGGTGATTTCACTGGCCGCCAGGGACGACGACGACCTCGAGACGCTGGACGACTTCGCCGGGCTCTCCAGGAAGAAGCCCGTCGTGGCGCTCGCCATGGCGCTGTTCATGGTGTCCATGGCCGGCGTGCCGCCGTTCGGCGGATTCCTCGCCAAATTCTACGTGTTCAAGGGCGCCATCGACGTGCAGGGCGTCCTGCAGGCCTCCGGGATAGGCGAGTACCACGCCCTGGCGCTGGCCGTCCTCGGGATAATCACCAGCATGTTCTCCGTCTACTACTACCTCCGGGTCGTGTGGTACATGTACTTCAGGGAGCCCGCCGAGGACCGCGCGACCCTCTCGCCGTCGTGGGGCATACACTTCGCCATCTTCGCATCCTCAATCGCGGTCATCGTCATGGGCATCCTGCCCTCGGGCTTCTTCAACGCCGCCGCCAAGGGCGCCATGGCCCTCGTGCGCTGACCCCCGCCCGTCCATGGAGGCGGGGGGTCAAACCTTGATTATTGACTTTACCTCAGGGAGGGCGAAGGTCTCGAAGACCCGCCGTAGCTAACCAACTTCACGTCCAAGCGAAGGCGGGCTGCTGAGCCACTCATATCGACTGCGAAGTGGCTCGCCAGGAGGCTCGCCCTCCCGGGATGTTCCATAACGATCGTGCCGGGAGGCTCGCCCTCCGAGGACGCTCTGGAATAGTCGTGCCTGGCGGGGTTGGAGTTTCCCTCCTTCGCCTTTGCGGGCCTGCGCGAGGGCGGAGTGAAACCCGCGCCGTAGTCCTCTACTTCGTCCCGCGGCTGACGGCCTCATCCCACCGCTCGCCGATTTCCCGTCTCATTGGCAAACGCCCCGCTCCGTGCTACAATTCAAGGATTCCATTTCCCAGCCGGAGCACGCATGGCAAAACACGCTACCGACGACATGGCTCTGGTCCGCAACAGGATACAGACCCAGTTCGCCACCGCCGACCTGGACCCGCAATCCGCCGAGGACGAGATTTCGAGCCTTGCCGAACGCACCGTGTTCATCAAGAAGAGAATCACCGACGAGTCCGGGTTCCTCAAGGACCGGAGCGAGCAGCCCTTCATCGAAATCCAGGACTTCCTCGGCGCGGGCGGCCAGTACCTTGTGTTCAAGGGGAAAATCCACTTCCAGAAGGTCATGGACTTCACTAAGTTCTGGATTCCGATTAACGCGCATCAGCTCATGGAGGCCGACGGGACGGACCTCTCGAAGTTCATGGACTACGGCAGGCTGCTCAAGGAGGGGGCGGATAAGAAGGGCCTGAAGAAGATTCGCTCGGAGGTCATGGAATTCCTCGAGTCGCACCGGCTTTTCCCTGACGGGGCCTGCGCGGTGAAGATCTCCTTCGACGACATCTCGAACATACCCAGGGCCAAGCGCGAGACCTTCACGCTGGGGATGCACCACCCGAACATCGTGTTCACGCTGACCGAAGGGAAGACCGCCGGTAACAGGATTTACCGGGTCATGGAGCTCGTGGCGAAGCACATCCCTCCCACCGACGTCAGGAAGAAAGTCGGCCTCGACCAGCAAATCGGCCTCGTAATCAGCGTCGCCGAAGTCCTCTCCTTCATCGACTCGAAGGGCGCGGTGCACAGGGACCTCAAGCCCGAAAACATATTGCTGGCGCAGATTGGCAAGGGAATCGTCCCGAAGGTCGCGGACTTCGGCCTCATGAAGCTCCGCGAATTCCAGGAAGTGCTCACATTCCTCACCGCTTCGAGCTGCATGCTGCTGGGCACTCCCGAATACATCGCGCCGGAGCAGGCGGAGAACCCTGCGAACGCCGACATCCGGAGCGACATCTACTGCCTCGGGGCCACTGCGTACTACTGGTGGACCGGCCACTCGCCGAACCCCGTGCAGGACAACGTCTCTCCCAGGGAAAGGGTCCACCTCAAGTTCCTCAACGCCATCAACCGCGAACGGAAGCCCGTCCCTCCCCTGAGCCTGTCCGTGAAGCACGACTTCTTCTCGCGCAAGGCCAGGAAATACCAGGCCGTGCTCGCCGGCATGCTCGCCACGAACCCGTACAAGCGATACCAGAAGCCCGCCGAAATAGTCGCGGACCTCAAGCGCGTGCTGGAGAACAAGAGACCGGCCGGAAGGCCGGAATCCTCCTCGGCCGTGATGACCGGGGCTTTTTCCAGGCCCAAGAAAGGCCTTAGGCTGGGCAGACTCGCGAAGCTGGCGGTCCTCGCGTGCCTGGTCCTGGCCGCGGCCGCCTACGCGGCAGGCAACCTCTCCCCGGGGCTCCGGAGGCATCTGCCGGCATCCCTCGAGGAGAAGATCCCCTGGCTCAACAACATCGACGAGAAAGGACTCCTGGACGCCAGGCCCGGGGACGCCGAAGGCAGGCCCGCCGAAAAGCCGTGAAGACGCGGCTCATCCCCGGCCGAGCCGCACCCCGGGCCGCACAGCCCTATTCCGCCGGGACCTTCCCGACCCCGAAGGACGTGACAGCCTTGCCCTCGGGGACCTTCCTCAGGGACTCGTCGAACGCGTACACCCTCCGGTAGTTCGCGTCCACGTCGTCCATCGGCACTCCCTGCGCCCTCGCGTCAGCCATCGAGAACTCCGACAGCCTGTTGAGATCGTCGAATTCCTCGCTGCTCAGGATGTGCGGAGTGATGAAGATGAAGAGGTTCCTCTTCGTCGTGCTCTGCGACTCGTAGCGGAACAGGTACCCCAGTATCGGGATGTCGCCGAGAAGCGGGATTTTCGTGACGCTCTTCTTCATCGCGGTGCTGGTGAGCCCGCCCAGGATGACCGTCTTGTGGTTGGGGACGGTGACCGTGTTCGTAATCTCCCTGGTCGTCTTGGCGGGCGGAAGGGCTATCCCGCCCACGAGCGAGCTCTCGGTCGCCGCGAACTCCTCAATCTTCTGCTCGATTTCGAGCCTCAGGGACTTGTCCTCGGATATGTGCGGCGTAATCTTGAGCGTGATGCCGGCGTCCTGGAACCCGCCGAAAGACACCTGCTGGGTTATCGCAGCGTTGCTGGACGTCGTGGTCGTCGGCACCTGGTTCAGGGCCCTGAGCTCGGCCTCCTCGTTCTCGTTGGTCAGTATCCTCGGCATCGACAGTATCGTCAAATCCGACTCCTTGCCGATGAGGTTCAGAAGCACGGGAATCTTGAACTCCGACCCGTAGGACAGGCCGAACATGAGGCCCGTGCCGGTCTTGGGGAGCCTTCCTGCAGGTATGCCCGGCGACTCGAGGGAAACGGGATTCCCTTCGGAGTCCACCATGTTCGACAGGCCGAACTGGGTCGCCATGAAGCCCCTCGTGCTGTGCTCCGCCGCCTTGTCTATCGCCGCGAGCTCCGCGCCGATGTCCACGCCCTTGGTCGTGCTCACTTCGATGATCGCCATCTCAATCAGCACCTGCGGCCGGCGCTTGTCCAAATCGTCGATTATCCTCCTGAGCTCCCTGAAGTAGGCCTCCGGCGCCACTATGATGAGCGAGTTCGTCGCCTCGTCCGCGATTGCCAGCGCCTTCGGCTTCTCCGACCCCGTCGTCGCCGCCGATCGCCTCGGCGCAGGCTGCGGCGCGGGCGGGGGCGTCGGCATCGGCGCCGTGCCGCCTCCCGGCATCGGAACGCCGCCGGGCGACGGGGTCGGAACCTGGTCCCCCTCGTAACGGCCGAGCACGCCCACGAGGTCGGGGTTGGCGTTGATTATGGCGTTGACCGTCTCGACCATGCCCGGCCTCTTCTCGTATCCCTTCGCCGACGTGTGCTTCAGCTTGTAGATGTGCACGAAGCTCGGCTCCTCGTCGAGCGCCACGTCCAGCCGCT
>JBFZBV010000343.1:0-4139 GCA_041308285.1 Planctomycetota bacterium
TCCACGAGCCCCCAAAAACCCGCTCCCGACGACAGCCACGGACGATTCCGCGCGCGACTCTTCATCGCTGCCATAACCCCCCCGGGGGCCCGCAGGCGCGCCGCGCCGCTACCGCAGCACGACCTTGGCGAAGGACGCGGGAGTGAACTTCCTGTAGAGCAGGCTCTTCCGGTCCGCCCGGATGAGGATGCCGGCCCTGTCCCCTGATCCGAGGGCGATGCCCGGAGCGAGCGAAAGCGTCGACTTCGCGCCGAAGCCGTCGTCGTCGACGATGACGATGTTGAAGCCGAAGGCGGCCCCGGGCCGCGGCCGTATCGAATGCGCGGACAGCGCCCTGTCCCTGAGCTGCCCGTTGATGTAGGACCAAGGCAGCGCGCTCTCGTGGATTGTGGAGGTCCCGTCCGCGGAAGCCCGAATCTGGTGGTCCTTCTGTTTGAACCTCGCGGGCTCTTCCCCGCTGAACGGCGACGTGCCCTGCTTCCACGACGCCGTAATCAGGAGGATGTCGTCGGGCCCCATCTCCGCGCCTCCGTCCAGGGCGGGATCGAACGCCATGTAGATTATGTCCCCGTTGAGCGGCTTCGACTCCCTGCCGTCCGTCTCCACGGCGGCCTGGTCGGCTATCTGCACCGCGAGATAGAAGTTCTCCTCGTCCCAGGAGGCGTAGACCGAGGCCCCGAGGTCGTGCGGGCCGGACCACGCAGGCCCATCCCCCTCGAAGCCCCTTACGAACCCCAGCC
Organism: Planctomycetota bacterium; assembly: GCA_041308285.1. Classification (GTDB taxonomy): domain Bacteria; phylum Planctomycetota; class JAKEIC01; order JAKEIC01; family DYIT01; genus PPR-0505. The sequence continues at coordinate 741 of JBFZBV010000343.1, forward strand.
TGAGCGGCACCCCCAGATTCGCCGAAGCCCGGACCGGCCACTGCTCGTCCAGGACCCCGTTCACGTCGGGAGGCTCGTCCATGCGACGGGCCTCGAGCACGGGCCGCTGCGCCCTGCATGCTGCCTCCCACAGCCCGCGGACGTTGGCAAGGGGGGCCGACCACTGGTCGAACCGGATTCCTTCCTCCGCGCAGACGGCGTCGGCCAGCGCCAGCGCCGCCGGAAGCGGCCTGCCGCCAATCATGAAGGCGCTCGCCCTGTCCAACGCAGCCGACGACCGGCCGCACGACCCGGCGGTCCCCGCCCGGGACGCGGTGTCGGCAGGGCCCGTGAAATCCACCCCTCCCCCCGAGACAAGGGCCAGAATCCCCCCGGGCAGGAAATGCGCGCCGCGCAGGGGAAGCAGGCGGGACCTCAGATTCTGCAGGACTGCGCCGGAAGACACGTCGAGGATTTCGCCCTCACCCGACCCGCCGACGACCGCGGCGCAGCGGAACGAAGTCGACACTGAGACCGCGTCTCCCCTGCTCCACATCACTGCGCCGTCGTCCGTCCTGAGCCCGGCCGCACGCCCCCCCGATTCGTCCCCGCAGACCGCAATCACCACCCCCGCCGGGTGCAGCCTGACGGCCGGATGGTCGACCTCCGGCAGTGCGGTCTCCCACGCGGCGCTCCCGTCCGAAACGGAAAGCCTCCGCACTACGGACCCGCCGCCGGCCCGGACGCAGGCTGCGACTGCGCCGCCTTCGCCCGCGCACACGGACGAAAGGCCCGAATCGCGCCGAATCCATGCCAGGGCCCCGTTGCGGAGATCCTCGGCGAACACCGCCGAAGAGGCCCCGTCCGAGGACCTGAAGCCGACCACCGCCATGCGGCCGCCCGCGGGATGCACGTCGAACCTGCCGGGCCCCAGATCGGCCGAATCCGGGAACGGCTTGCGGCCTGCGCAGGACTGCGCGGACGGATCGGCGATGTACCGCTTTCCGTCGGACGTGTAAACGAGGAAGGACCCCGCCTCATCCGCCGCAGCATGGCGGAAGGGCGGCTCGCCTTCGACCACGGCTCCGAAATACCTCTCCCCGCGGCCGGAGCGGAGGCAGACAATCCCCGCCTCCCCGCCGCCCAGCGGCGCAACGGCGGCCACTCCGCCCGGCACGGGGAATACGTCCCACTCGCCGGCCGCCTTCACGTTCCCGAAGGGGTGATCCCAGGCGGGCCGGCCCGAAGCCTCGTCCAGCGCGACGACCCTGTCGGCGAGGGCGAACACGACCTTGCCGCCCGCGAAGGCGGCGCGGCTCCGCCGCGTTCCCGTGGGCATCTCCCATGCGAGCGCACCGGTCCAGGGGTCAATCCTCCATATCGAGTTCGGCGTGCCCATGAAGGCCGATCCGCCTTTGGCGGCGGAAACCCCTTCGACCTCGACCGGGGCGGGCGGCTCATCCTCCGGAACGCCTTCGATGTGCCAGAGCGTCCCGAACGGGGGGACGGCGAAGTTGCACTCGTCCGGCCCTGACGCTGCGCGGGATCCGCGCGCCGGGGCGCAGCCCGAGATGCGGAGGAGCCTTTCCGCGGCCGCGGCGCGCCAGCGGGCCTCCAGCAGGCGAAGGCCCCTCGAGCCCGCCTCTTCGGAAATCGCGAGGCACGCCTCCGCCGAGGCCGGGCCCCCGTGCCTCAGGGCGCACCACGCGAGCAGGTTCAAATCGGCGCCCGGCCCAGCCGCAATCAGCGAAGCCCGCGCACCCAGCGCCCTGCCGGGGAACAGTTCGGCCACCGCGGCGGCGCGGGCCGCCGCCTCCGGGCCGCCGGCGCGGATGAACTCTTCCGCCGCCGGCTCGAGCGCGGCCATGCCGCCCGGCGCGGCCGCGGCCGCGTCGAGCAGCTCCCTCGCCGCCGTCTCCGCATGGACCCGCCCGCCGGAATCCAGGATGGACCCCCTGTGCCTCCGAAGGACGGTCCCGCAGAGCCTAAGCGCATCGGCCGCGGCGCCCCGCGAGAGGGCATCGGCCGCCAGCCTCAGAAGCGCCGCGGGATCGGACCCCGGGTCGAAATCGTCCAGGGCCCTCGCGGCCGCGGCCGACCGGCCGGACACGGACGCGTCCTGCTCCCGGAACCGCCGCTCCAGTATCGTCCTGCGCGCGGACCTGAAATCCGCCTTCGCTCCCGGGGCCGGGAATTCCCCCTCGGACCTGCAGAGGACCTCCAGCGCGGATTCGTCGTCGCCCAGCGCCTCGAACGCCCCCGCGGCCCCGAGCCGGCCCCGTGCGCCGCCGGAAACCGCCAGCGCCCCGGCCTCGCGTATCGATGCGGCTCTTTCTCCGAGAAGGACGGTCCTGCCGGCTCCGACCGCGGCGGCGCCACCCCCGACGGCGACCAGGCTGAACGGCCCCTCCAGACCCGGCCGGAGCGCCACCTCCGGGGGGCCGGCCCCGCTCGGCGGGACGAGAACCGCGCAGCCGCCGACGGGAATCCAGACCCCCTCGGCGGACTCCATGCAGCGTCCGGAAGCCGGGCCCGGCAGTCCGACAGGCTCGTGCACGGCCCCTGTCAGGCAGTCGACCCGCCTCAGGTCCCGGCCAATCAGGAGGAAGTCGCCTCCTGCGGCCGGCGCGGCGACAGCGGCGCCCATCCTTTCGACCAGCCAGGCGGTCTCCCCCGACGCGGCGTCCAGGGCCGTCGAAAAGGCCGAATCGGAAGGCGAGAAGAGGACCACCGGGCCCTTCCTCGCCGGGGGAGAGGCCGACAGGAAGCCGAGCCTGCCCACGAGGCCGGCCTGCCTGGGGGGCATCCTCCCGTATTCCGCCGCCCAGATTATTTTCCGCATGCCGAGGTCGAACGCGAACGCCGCCCCCATGTCGGACTGGATGTAGAGCGTACCGCCGTGCCGGGCAATCATCGGGGCGGGCCTTCGGCCGAAATCGCCCGCCGGCCTCAGGGAGCAGAGGAACGCGTTGAACCTCACTGATCCGTCCCGGCCGATGCCGATGAGGCTCAGCTCGAGCCCGCCCGTGCCCCGCACGCACGCTGCGTACGCCAGATTGCCGTGCGCCGCAACCCCGGAAAAAGCCCGGACGTCGTCGAACGGCCCCGCGCCGGGCCCCTTCAATCCCCCCGGCAGGGGATGCGGGCCCCGTCCCAGGAACCACATGAGCTTTCCCGTGGCAGCGTCGAAGGCGAGAATCCTCCGCCCCAGCACGGCGACGAACGCCCCGTCCCAGGACTCGACCGAAACGGTGCAATCCGCCCGGAACGCCGACCCCGCAGGTGAGGGGAATTCCGGAAACCGCCATTCGATTGCTCCGGTGCGGGCGTCGATGCACCACACCGAAGATTCGCCGGCGACGCACACCTTCGATCCATCGGCCGCCACCGCGGGCGGCGGCTCCCCGGCCGCGGAATCCT
>JBFZBV010000344.1:0-2878 GCA_041308285.1 Planctomycetota bacterium
CCCCCCCCCCCCCCCCCCCCCCCCCCCCCCCCCCCCCCCCCCCCCCCCCGGAGCGCACCCGGCTTCGGCACAATTGGGTTGACTCAACGGATTTTCCTGCTACATTACAGCTTCTCTCGCATCTTTTTGGCGGGTTTGGAACCATGGCTCGCGTCTGTGAAATCTGCGGCAAGAAGACGTCGTTCGGGAGGAGCTACACCAGGAGGGGCCTGGCCAAGTACCTGGGCGGCGTCGGAAAGAAGATCACCGGAAAGACCCGCAGGACCTTCGTGCCCAACATACAGAAGGTCAGGGTCCTGCAGGACGGCACGGCGTGCAGGGTGAAAATCTGCACCAAATGCCTGAGGTCCGGAAAGGTCACAAAGCGCTGAAGCGCGGCCCGGGCCGCGGCCGGCGGCAGGCCCCGGGATTCCGGGCCGGCGGCGCCTCGCGGCGGATATGGCCGCGGGAGTCGGGAGTGCGGCTTCGGTTCGGGATTCCCGTGTGCGCGCATGAAGAACCGTAGAATCTCCTCCAGGCGTTTCAGGGCCGTCGGCGACCTCTTATGCCTCCGAGACCCCCGGGGGGCCTCGAGATCCCCTTCCATAGCGGTCGACGGCGGCGACTACGTCGTCCTGGGCCCGTTCCTCATGATGCAGGAGTACAGGATTTCCAAGGAAGCCGGAATCCGGTTCACCGGCGTCACCAGGGACCCGAATCCCATCCACGTGCACGACGAAATCGTGCCCGGCGCGCTCACGGTGTCCAAGAGCATGATTCCGCTGGAGATTCTCTTCCCCCGGTTGCGAATCAGGAGCCTCAGGGCAAAGTTCACCGGATCATCCTTCTACGGGCAGAGGACCGTGAGCAGGTTCAGGATTGCGCCGCTCCGGGACGCCGGGCTCGAGGTGGAAGTGGAGACCTCCCAGTCCGGAAGGACAATCGCGAAGATGGAAATCCTTGCCTGCCCGGGCGTCAGCGCACCCCGGAACGTCCCGGCGAAGGCCGCCGGCGCCGAGATGCTGTCGCTCATAAGGCAGTACCTCGACTGCCTGAACGTCGACGGATCAGTGTTCGTCGACAAGTTCGGCGCAGGCGAAGTCGAATTCCCTCTGGGCTTCATCGCATCGCTTCCGTCCGGGGAGATGGTCAGGAAGCTCAAGGGCCAGGGCGGCATACTCAACATGCTGGAGCTCGAGTTTCCGCCTGAAAACGCTCCGGCGGCCTGCGAAGGCGTGCCCGCCGTGGAGATTTCCCAGGAAAGGGTGAGGTCGACCTACAACAAGATATCCGCCAGGATATCGGACGGTTCGAGGACCTTCGGCAGGGGGTTCGCGCTGGTTCTCGCGGAGTCCCGGGAGCCTGCCGGGTCCTCCGCGTGATGCGGGGGCCGGGCTGCGGCTCCGGCGCGCGGACCGCGCATCAGGCCGGCTCCGGTGCGGCGGGCGTGCGTTTCAAAGCCACGATGGTGATGTCGTCCCGCTGCTTTTCCTTCTGCATGTAGTCGGTTATCTTTTCCAGAATCCGGTATACGAGGGCGTCCGGCGACAGGTTCCCGTTCACCTCGACAATCTTGTCCAGCCTTCGGACTCCGAAAAAGCTCTTCTTCGGGTTGGGAGCTTCGGTGACGCCGTCTGTGTATATGAGGACCTGGTCCCCCGGATCGAGCTGGATTTCCTCCTCGGTGTCCTGTCCTTCGGGCGCCTTGGGCCAGGGCATGCCGATGATGATGCCGCCCGTCCGCCGGCGGTCCACCTTGGCCTCCGCGGACCTGAATATGAGGAGGAACTCGTGGCCCGCGCCGGTGTAGAACAGCTTCTTCCTCTCCACGTCCCAGCGCAGGAGAATCATCGATATGAACCGCCCGCCCTCCAGATCGGGCATCAGGATGCGGTTCAGCTCGGACATAATCTTCTTCGTCGAGGAGTACTGGCCGGTGAGCGACCGCAGGATGCTCCTGACCATGACCATGATGAGGCCGGCCGATACGCCCTTGCCCGAGACGTCGCCGATGCAGATGAAGAGCGATTTCCTGTCGGGCGATTCGATGAAGTCGTAGTAGTCCCCGCCCACCTCCTCCGCAGGAAGGTTCTCGCCGAAGACCTCGAGGCCCTCGACGACCGGGATTTTGTGGGGGAATAGCTTCCGCTGAATCTTCCCGGCGATTGCGAACTCGTGCTCGAGCGCGTGCTTCTCCTTCATCTCCTCGTGGAACCTGGCCCTCTCGACGGCCATGGCGGCCTGCTCCCCGAACGTCTCGAGGAGGCGCTCGTCGTCCTCGGTGAAGCCCCCGGATCCCGGGGGGGAGTCCAGGTAGAGAATCCCGAAGATTTCGTCCTGGATTCTGAGCGGGACGCAGAGCACCGAGAAGCCGGTGAACGAGGCGGTCTTGGTCGGATCGCCGTCCGATTCGCCCGGCGGGCCGCCGACCCTGACGGTCTTGCTGGAATCCAGCGCCGAGCGGACGATTTCCTCTGAGAAGGACTGCTCCGCCTCGTCGAGGTCGAGCCTGCCTCCGGTCCGGGCCATGCGCGTCGAAAGGCCCTTCTTGGTCGCCCTGATGAGAAGCCCCTTGTCCGCCTCCGTGAGCTCGATTGCGCTGTCGATGATTAGCCGGAAGAGCTTGTCGAGCTTGAGCTCCGAGTTGACGGCCTTCGTTATCTCCTGGAGGCGTATCAGGTTGTTGCGGTCCTTGATTAGGGCCGCGAGGTTGTCTATGCCGACCACGGAAGAGAGCTTCTTGTCCATCTCGGAGGACGACGAGAGGTACGGGCCGGAAATCGTCGTGCCCAGCGCGTCGGCCGCGTTCTCACCGTCGATTGGAGTCTCCACGTCCTCCAGGGTGAAGAACAGCGTGCTCCTGCCGACGTCGACCATGTCGCCCGGGGACAGCCCGACG
>JBFZBV010000345.1:0-3997 GCA_041308285.1 Planctomycetota bacterium
CCTCACGTACTGCTTGTCGAAGGACTCCTGCGATCTCCCCGGCTCGTAGCGGTCCCTGGGCCAGAAGCGCGACGAGTCGGGCGTGAGGACCTCGTCGCAGAGGAGCATGTCCCCGTTCACCGCCCCCCACTCGAACTTGGTGTCCGCGATGATGATGCCCTTGGACTCGGCGTAGCCCGCGGCGAGGCTGTATATCTCCATGCTCTTCCTTCGCAGGGCCTCGGCGGTCTTCGCCCCGACCGTTTCCGCCACCTCCTCGAAGGTCATGGGCTCGTCGTGGCCGTCCTTGGCCTTGCTGGTCGGCGTGAAAACGGGCTCGGGCAGCCTCGCCGATTCCACGAGGCCGGACGGAAGCCCAATCCCGCAGATTGATCCGGTCATCCGGTACTCCTTCCATCCGCTGCCGGAGAGATACCCCCGTACCACGCACTCGACCGGGAAGACCTCGACCTTGCGGACAATCATCATCCTGCCGGAAAGCTCCTCCGCGTGCCTGGACAGCCTCTTCGGCAAATCCGCCGTGTCCGTGCTCTGGAGGTGGTTCCCGGTCAGCTTGGACGTGAGGCCGAACCAGAAGGACGACATCGCGTTGAGCACGCGTCCCTTGCCCGGGATGCCAACGGGCAGGACGCAGTCGAACGCCGAAATCCTGTCCGTCGACACGATGAGGAGCCTGTCCTTGAGATCATACACGTCCCTCACCTTGCCCCTGCAAAGGAGCGGGGCTTCCTTGTAGTCCGTCCTGAGTAGAGCGGTTTCGCCCATCTGAGCACTCCCAAAGAGAGCCTTTGACCGCCGCCCCGGACGCCACGCAACCGGCGGCGCTGCGTCTCCGATTCTATGCCGGGCTCCAATACGGGTCAAGCCGCTCCCGGGCGGCCCAGGGGTGAAGAGTCCGGATTCCTCGGGCGGCGGGCGACCTGGGTTTCCCTTGATGCGCCGTAGGTCGCTTTCACCTTAGAACTTGCTGCCCCTCATACTCGTGCTTTCATGCCGCGTGTTCGTTCCCGTCCACGTTTTCGTACACGCGATTTCATGCTGGCATTCCCCGCACCGGGGTGTATAGTTTCATCCCGTCGTGTTTCGGCGGCCCGACGCCGGCGAGGAGGTCCGGGTTGTCTGAATCCGGGGGAGCCCACAACGTCGCAAGCCCGCATTGCCCCGCCCCCGGGACGGGCGCGCAACCCAGTGTTTTCAAGGAGAAACCGATGCTTCCGCGCACTTATTTCGCGTTGGCCGCGCTCGCCGCGCTGGCCGCGGCGGCGCCATGCGCCCTTGCGGACTACGCCTCGGACGAGTCGAGGGAGACGACCGAGGCCTTCGACGCCATGCTTTCCGCGGACTTCGCGAAGGCGGCCGGCTTCTATGCCGCCATGTTCAAGGCCGACCCGGAGGGCCCGGCGGGGGAGTACTACTTCCTCCGGCTCATGCAGTGCTCCGGCCTCTGCGGGAAGGAGGCGGCCGGGCTGGTCGACGAAGCCAAGAAAATCGCTCGCGCCTCCGGGCGCCTGCACGGCATCAAGGCCATGCTCGCGTGGATGGACGCCGGCGAGGCCAGGTCCAAGGGGGATTTCGCCGCTGCAGCGGAAGCGGTCAGGCCGCTCGGGCTCGTGAGGTCATACGCGTTCCTGGGGCCGTACGAGAACGAGGGCGAGATTGGATTCGCCACGGAGTACGACGTCGAGGCCGACGCCAGGTCCAGGAAGGACTTCCCCGACTTCGGCAGGGCCTTCGACGGCAAGGCCGCGAAGGTGAGGTGGAACAGGCCGCCGGCCGAGCCCCAGCTGGGCAACGTCGACTTCAACCACGTCTTCCGCGAATCCGAGAACGTGTGCGGATACGCCCTGACTTACGTCCGGTCCGGGAAGAAGAGGGACGTCGCCCTCAGGCTCGGGTCGGACGGGGCGGTCAAGATTTGGCTCAACGGCGCAATCCTATTCGAAGCCGACGTGTACCGCAGCCCGAGGCTCGACCAGGACGCCGCCGTCGCGGGGCTGGAGGCCGGCTGGAACGAGATTCTGGTGAAGGTCTGCCACAAGAAGGGCCCCTGGCGGCTGGTGCTCCGCATCACGAATCCCGACGGCAGCCCCGCGGAGGGGCTCGTCTCGGACGCGACCCCCTGGACGTCGGACCCGAAGGCCGCGCCGGCGCCCCGCGCCGCGTCGCACGGTAAGGCCCAGGCGGACTCGGGGTCGAGGGGCCACTTCGAATCGCTGATACTGAAGGGCGGCGCCTCGCCCGTCACGGTCTCGCGGTGGGCGTACATGGTCATGCAGGCGGACGCGCTCGACGAGAACGACCGCACGGCGCGCGACAGGCTGAAGGCGGTCCTCGAGAAGTCGGACCACCCGTTCCTCAGGATAATGCACTCTCATGCCATCACGGACCGTAACATGGCCATGGACGAGATCCGGAAGGCCGTGGCCGCCGCCGGCGACAAGGCCCTCCCCCACTTCGAGATGTCGAGGCTCTACGCGGCTCCGAGGCCCATAGAGAGCTACTTCTGGATATTCGTGCTGGGCGGCGAGGGCGCCGCCGCGACGCAGGAGGAGTACGCCAAGATTAGGGAGGTGGAAATCTGGGAGAAGGAGGAGGAGTGCCTGGCGAAGGCGCTTGCCCTGAGGCCCGGCTTCCTGCCGGCCGAAATCAACCTGACGCTGCTCTTCTGCCGCAAGGCCGGAATCAGGCCGCCGGAGATGGAGGCGCCGCCCCTCTCGAGGCCCTGGGCAATCGAGGCCAGGGACAGGGTCCGGAAGACGCTGGAAAAGGCCCCGGACAACAAGGCGCTCGCCAGGATTCTCGATTCCTTCAAGCCCCGGACCCCCGCCGATGAGGCCGCCCTCTTCCAGGGCTACGTCGATTCCGACCGCTCCGATTCGAAGTCCAGGCTGAAGCTCGCCGGGCTTCTGCGGGGCCTCGGACGGCTCGACGAGGCGCTCGCCGCCTACTCGGACGAGATTGCGATGTCGCCTTTCGACACGTCCGCGATGCTCGAAATGGCGGCCGTGCACAAGGCCAGGGACGACTGGGAAGCGGCGGCCAGGTCCTTCGAGGCCGCCCTTGCGGTCTGCCCGGACGACCCGAACTTCCTGCAGAAGCTCGCCGAGTGCAGGCTGGCGGCCGGCGACCGAGACGGAGCCGCCGCGCTGTTCAGGAAGGCGCTCGAGGTGAAGCCCCAGCTGGCGGAGGTCACGAGGAGGCTCAAGCACCTCGGCCCCAAGACGGAGGAGTTCTGGGCCGGCCACAGGCTCGACCTCGGCCCGTACGTCGAGGCGGCCAGGAAAGCCGAGGGAGCCGGCAGGGAGGACGCCGTCTGCTTCCTCAAGAACGACGTGATATTCGTCAACGACAACGGCACTTCGAAGATGTTCACCCAGCGCGTCATACGCATCCTCACCGAGAAGGCCGTGAGGGACTACTCCTACATGTCGGCCTACCCGTCCGGCCTGGACTACTGGGCCTCCTCGACCGGCGAGGTGAAGACGGCGAAAATCGTGAAGCCCGACGGGACCGAGGTGGAGGGCACGTGGTGGGACAACTCCACGTCGGCCAGGTTCGACGACCTCAAGAAGGACGACGTCATCGTGTTCGAATGCAAGCTGGACGAGGTCGGCGAGGCGCGCTACAAGGGCTACTTCGGGCTGATGCTGCTCCTGCAGGACGAGTTCATCCCCTTCCGCGAAAGCCGGGTCACCTTCGCGCACCGCAAGGACAAGAAGCTCTACTTCCACGCCGTGAAGTGCGAATCCGCGCCCGAAGTCAGGGAATCGGGCGACCTCGCGTTCAGCACGTGGACCATGCGCGGGATACCCGAGGTGAAGGAGGAGTGGAGCATGCCGGAAATCTTCGAGCTCTGCCCCTTCGTCCACGCCTCCACGTTCGGGACATGGGGCGAAATCAGCGACTGGTTCCTGGCCCTCTGCCGCGACCAGTTCGAGTCCTGCGACATCCTCGACAAGGCCGTCGCGCAGGTCGTGAAGGACCTCAAGACCGACGA
>JBFZBV010000346.1:0-17310 GCA_041308285.1 Planctomycetota bacterium
TCTCGAATTCGTTCGGTCCCTCCTGCCGCACTCCAAGCACAATAAACCCGCCCTCTGTATTGGCCATGGCGCTGTATGTTTCCCAGAGGTTCCTTGGAAGACCGCCTTTGGCTGATTTGAATTCCAGGTCCGTGTCCTCGCCGATGTTCATCGCTTCGAGGATGCGGTCTATCGCCAGATGCATAGGGATATCCTCACACCGTCTTGAAGCTGGTCACACCCTTGGTCTTGAAGATTTGGACTGCGTTTGCCTTGAGATGGTCCTTGCCGGAGAAGCCTTCGTCAAGGCAGACCACGCGCGCGGGTTCAAGTCCACCTGGGCGTCCGCAAGCACTGAGGCGAGCTTCTCGACGCTGTCGGAAGCGGACCGCTTGGTCAGTTCATACGCGAATAATCGCGCGTGGTAGCTGGTCAGGTTCATGGGAAGAGCCGTAAGTCCTGTTATCGAGCCGAATTCCTGCCGGTTTGAAGGAGCACTCGGCAGTCCCGCCGTTGATCAGCCAGGTGAGACTATTCCTCAAGTCGATGCCGGGCACCCTCTACAGCAGTTCTTCCAGCTCGATATCTGCTGTTTATCCCCCATCTGTATCTCACTTTAGGAGGAATCCCATGAAAGTCAACACAATCCCCTTGTCCGGTCTCGAAGACCTGCTCCACAGCCGCGAGCAGGCCTTCCGAGACGAGACCATCCCGGCCTCAGCGGTCAGGATGGAGCCCTTCCGCGGCGACCTCGTCGTGAAGGGCGAGCCCAGGCCCATGCAGGTCCACGTGCTCACGCTTCCGGGGCCGAATCTGGGCATTCCCGCGGCTTCTCCAGCGTGAAGGCTGCAGCCTTTTCGGCTGTATTGACCGTTCCCGCCGGGCCGAATGTGCCAGGTTTGCCCAACCTGTGCTGTCCCTGATAAAAGTCGGAAATCCATCGAAATCACTCCGCCGGTTTTCGGTTGAGTACAGGCGCTTCCGGCACCAGGTCCGGTGCGTTCGCGCCCTCATCGACATGATATTGCGGGCAGGATTCCGATGGACAGCCCGGCACTCGAACTGCCGTACAGCCCCCGGAAAAGAGTCAATGATCGAACCGAAGGTTCGCGGACGTCTCGACGTGAACAGGCGCTCCGGCTCCGATGGAAGCCGGCAGACGCGATTGGGGTACAGCCCCCGGCGAAGAGTCAAATATCGAACCGAAGGTTCGCGGAGAGGGGGGGATTCGGACCCCCGGTACCATTGCTGATACACACGCTTTCCAAGCGTGCCCGATCGGCCGCTCCGGCACCTCTCCGGTCGGGGGGGGATTATACACTCTGATTCCGGGCTGCACAACCGCGGCTGCGAAAGGCTCAGCGGACCGGGATCATCGGATGCCGGGAGACTGCTTCGCCGAGAGGAGCGCGGACGCGAGTTCGGCCGCGGCCTTCCTGAACCCATCGATGTTTCCGTCGTTGAGGATGGCGTGGTCGGCCATCGCGATAGGCCCGCCCTTGTTGAGTTCCTCGATTTCCGCCCTGTCGCGGAGCCTGGCTTCGTCCCCTGTCAGGGGCCTGACCTTGCGTGCGGCGAGCCTCTGGTAGCGAAGGCGGGGCGGAGCCCACAGGGCCACGGTTATGAGGGAATCACCGTAGCGCTTCTTCAGTTCGAGGTACTCCTCCCACGAGTACATCCCGTCCGCCACGACGGGGCCGGCCTTCAGGGCCGCGTCTATCCTCGGGGCCGACCTGACGGCGTACGCGGCCATGCCGTATTTCGCCCGCAAGTCCTGGCGCACGAGCCGTTCGTTCGACGGGTTCTGAGCCAGGCCCCGTGCCCTGATTTCCTCCTCCGTGATGTCGCCGAACCGCACGATGGCGTATCCGCGGGACGAGAACATCGCAGCGGCCTCGGACTTGCCGGATCCCGGCATCCCGACCAGGGCCACCACGGGCCATCCCCCGCCTCCAGACGCAGGACGCATGCAATCACTCCTCGGCGATGCACTCCTTGGCCCGCGCGACCGCCCGCGCCACGAGCGAGGTCCTCTTGAGGATTTTCTCCCTCTCTTCGGGCTCCGTCGGCATCTCCTTCTGGTAGTCCTCGGCGATTCGGGCGTATTCCTTGACCAGCGCCTCAATCTCGCCGGAGTAGCCTTCGGCCCTGGGATCGAGCCCGCCGTTGCGGTCCAGCAGAGCCAGGAAGGACTTGTCGAGGTCCCCGAGCGGGCCGGAGGCGAAGGGGATTTCCTTTCGCGCGTGCTTCCGGAACGCCTCGTACTCCTCCCTCAGGACGTCCGACTCGACCTTGAAGCCGCGGACGCGCTCCCAGGCCGACTTCAGGACCGACATCGCGACGCGGTAGTTCCCCCGCGCATCGTCCCGGCCGGCCTTGCGAATCTCCTCCTTCGCGTACGCCTCGGCCTTCCTCTCCAGCGCGCCCAGGCGGATGCGGTGCTTCGAGGCCAGATCCTCGATGTCCTCGATCATGCCGACGGGGAGCGAGGACAGCGCAGCCAGGGCTTCCCGCATCTTCCCGCGGCTCTCGAGGTCGTCGGCCTCGGCGAAGGCCTTCGTCATCCGGGACTCGAGCTCGGCCGCGTAGATCCTGCGCGCCTTGTCCGTCACCTTCTCGAGGTATTCCTCCCCGAAGGATTCCGGGAGCCTTGACTTCATCTGGCCCAGCTGGAGGAAGATCTGCTGGAGCCTGCTGGGCACCTTCCTGTGCGCGTCGAGTTCGGCCTCGTACCCCTCGAGCTCGGACTTGAGGTCACGCAGCCTCTTCACCCGGCCGCCGAGTTCCCGCATCTTCTCGCGCGCCTCGGCCGCCCTGGGGTCGTCCGGGTAGAACTGCAGGACCTTCTGGTAGAGGAGTATGGCCTCCTGGAAGCAGTATATGCGGTTGAAGGTGGCCGTGGCCTCGCCTGCCGCAGCGTCCTTTTCAGCCTGGCCGAACAGGTCATCCATCTTCGGGGGAGGCGGGGGAGGCGGCGGCGGGGGAGGCGGGGTCTCGACCACGGGTTCAGGCTCGGACTTGCACCCGGGAGCCGGCGCGAAGGCGAAGGCCGCCATGATGGCCAGGGCGGCGATGCGCGCCGCATGGGCGAAAAGTGGCCGCACTGCTTTCTTCTCCCGACTACAAAAAGGCCGCCCTGAGGAAAAGCCCGAATCCTATCCCCAGGAAATCAGGCCCGGCTCGAACCTCTCGTCCAGCTTCTTCACGTCCGGCACGATTCTCGCCGCGAAGCCGTGGCTTCCGCTGGAGTTGCACTTGAGGGTGCCCACGTAGACGTACGACCCGTCCGCGCCCTTGCCCGCCACCTTGATTTCCGTGACGTTGCCGCCCGTCAGCCTGCCTTCCGAGTCGAGGGGCGCGTGGTAGAGCTGCACCGTGACGTCGTCCGGCGTGAGGTCTGCGAGGAAGATCGGGACCTTGATGTCCATTGTGTCGCCGATTTTGAGTTCGCTCGGCTTCTCCATGGCGGCCTGGCCCACCCGGACCTTGTTCCAGCAGGCGTAGAGCTTCCGGACCCAGGCCGACGTCTCGCGGGCCTTGCGGAATCCTTCGGGTTCCATCCCGGCGGCCATCTTGAAGGCCGGCAGGTAGAACTTTTCGGCGTATTCCTTCACCATCCGGTGCGTGTTGTAGACCGGGCAGAGGGAACGGAACGACTCGCGCATCATGTCAATCCACTTGCGCGGCAGCTTGTCCGTGCCGCGCTCGTAGAACACGGGGATGACCTCGTCCTCCAGGGTCCTGTAGAGCCCCCTGCTTTCGACCTCGTCCTGGTAGTTGGTGTCGGTGTAGGTCTCGCCTGCGCCTATCGCCCAGCCGTTGTTGTACTGGTACCCCTCGCACCACCAGCCGTCCAGCACGGACAGGTTGAGCCCGCCGTTGAAAGTGACTTTCATGCCCGACGTGCCCGAGGCCTCGAGCGGCCTGCGTGGGTTGTTGAGCCACACGTCCACGCCCTGCACGAGGTACCGGGCAATGTTCATGTCGTAGTTCTCGAGGAACACGAGCTTGCGCCGCAGTGCGGGCCTGTTCGCGATGCTGACGAGGGTCTTTATCAGCTCCTTGCCTTCGGTGTCCCTGGGATGCGCTTTTCCGGCGAAGATGAACTGAACCGGCCTCTCGGGGTCGTTGCACAGGGCTTCGAGCCTCGCTATGTCGCGGAACAGCAGGGTCGCCCGCTTGTACGTCGCGAACCTGCGCGCGAAGCCGATTGTGAGCGCCTGGGGGTCCAGCACCTCCCACGCCTGTTTAATCTCCGACGCGGTGGCCCCGCGGGACCTGAGCTGCCTGTGGAGAGCCAGCCTCGAAACCGCCACCAGCCTCTCCCTGCGCCGCTCGTGAGTCCGCCAGATCTCCGTGTATGGGATTTCGGCCACCCTCTTCCACACGTCCGGATTGTCCGGCTCCTCAATCCACTTGGGCCCCAGGTACCGGTCCAGGAGGGTGGACATGTCGTAGGAGATCCAGGACGAATGGTGCACTCCGTTGGTGACGGAGTCTATGGGGACCTCGTCCTCCGGCAGGTCGGGCCAGATATCCTTCCACATCTTGCGCGAGACCTCGCCGTGGAGCTTGGACACGCCGTTCGCGAAGTGCGACATCCTGAGAGCGAGGACCGCCATGGAGAACGGCTCGGTATGGTCGAAGGGGTTCCTCCTGCCTAGGCCCAGGAACTCGTCCATGGTGAGCCCGAGCTCCCTGGTGGCGAACTCGCCGAGGTAGGTCCTGACGATGTCCGGGCTGAACTCGTCGATTCCGGCCTTGACGGGCGTGTGCGTCGTGAAGACGCACGAGGCCATCGTAGCCCTCCTGGCCTGTTGGAAGTCCAGTCCCCTGTCGCGCATGAGCATCCTGGTGCGCTCCAGCGCGAGGAAGGCGGCGTGGCCCTCGTTCATGTGCGCAACGGCCGGGAGCTTGTCGATGGCCGCGAGCGCCCTTATGCCGCCTATTCCGAGCAGCATCTCCTGCCTGATGCGCATCTCCAAGTCGCCGCCGTAGAGCTGGGCGGTGATTTCGCGGTCCGCCGGGGAGTTCAGCTCGATGTTGGCGTTGAGCAGGAACAGCCTCGTCCTGCCGACCTCCACTTCCCAGAGCTCGGCGAAGACCTTGCGGCCGGGGAAGTCCACGGAGACCGTCACCGGCCTGCCTTCGTGCAGCACCTTCTTCACCGGCATGTTGGCGAAATCGTTGTCCGGATAGGTCTCCTGCTGCCAGCCGTCCACGTTCAGGTACTGGTGGAAGTAGCCCTCCCTGTACAGGAGACCCACGCCCACCAGCGGGAGGCCCAGGTCGGAGGACGACTTGAGGTGGTCGCCCGCGAGCATGCCCAGCCCGCCGGAGTAAATCCTGATGCACTCGTTCAGGCCGAACTCCGCCGAGAAGTACGCCACGCTGAACCCCGTATCGCCCGAGTGCTTGCGCTTGTACCAGGTCTTGGCCTTCAGGTAGTTCTCGAACGTCTCCTTCACCTTCAGGACGTTCGCCATGAAGCTCTCGTCCTGGACGAGCTCGTCCAGCTTCTGCTGGCTGACCTTGCCCAGCAGGTCGATGGGGTTGTGATACGTCTCGTCCCACAGGTCGCGGTCTATCCTCCTGAACAGGTCCACGGCGTCGCGGTCCCAGACGTACCAGAGGTTGTAGGACAGGGTGAGGAGGAACTCGAGTTCCTTGGGCAGCTTGGGCTTCACGTTGTACTTGTGGATGGTCTTGAAGGACCCCATGGGGAACATTCTCGTCTTGCGGATTTCCAAGGCTCCTCCAGTCCCGGGGGAGGAACGCGGCGCAGCTCCGCTCCGCGGCCCGGCCCCGGCGTAAAAAAGCGCATGTCGTCGCCCGATTCGGAGAGGATATCAGGACGGGGCGGCGCAATCAACCGCTCATGCGGGGCCGACGGGCATGCCGCCCACCGCGGCCGCGGCCTTGATTGCTATCGTGGCGTACGAGTTGCGCGGCAGGGACATGGCAATCCTCACGCACCTGCGGCCCGGGTTGAGCCCGTCGTCCCGGGAGGACCACGTCTTCAGGTCCTCGGGGTAGACCACGGCCCGCCTCCGCTCGGTCTTGAGCTGGACCGACCTGACTGCGGGCCTGCCGAGCTCCTCGGCCGTGATCTTCTCGTTGTGGAGCACCGAAGACAGGGCCTTCATGGTCTCGGGGCCCGCGTCGACCCGGCCGGAGCCGGGGAGGGGGATTTCGAGGTTTTCAATGCGCGCCAGGGCCTTCAGCCCGGCCGCCCTGGGGAAGGCCATGGATCCGCACAGGTAGGGCATCATCACGGTGCCGGACGGCGAGAGGGTCCTGACTATCCTGCTGAGCGTCTCGTTGAAGATGAAGGACTGGTAGCTGTAGGCGAGGAGCAGGATGTGCGCGCGGTCCATGCGTGCCGCGGCGCCCTCGAAGTCGCCCGGCCTTGACGCGAGGTGCCCGAACACCGCCTTCTCCTCGGGGCTTTCCGAGGCCCTGAGGCATGCACCCCACCGGCCCCATTCCTTGCGGATCTTTGATCCCCTTGCCCGCCTCGCGTACGTGTCCTGCAGAGCGGGCGCGGCGAACAGGAGCTTGAGCGCCTCCTCGTGCATCCCGTCGAGCATTTTGCGGAACGGGAAGTCCCTCCCGTGCCGGGCGGACCCGAAGCGCTGGTCGTCGAAGAAGTTCGGCATGCCGCCGGCCGCGACGAGCTTCGCGCCCTCAATCAGCGACCGCGCCCCGGTCTCGGACAGGTCCCGCACCGTCACCTCGAACCGGTTGCCCAGGAAGTGCTTTTTGGCGAGGGGCTCCTGCGCGAAACCGGCGAACTCGAGCACAATGCCCCTGTCCTTGAATCCCCTGCCGGGGCCTGCAGGGACGGTTATGAACTGAATCGACTGGGAATCGTAGTCCTTGAGCCCGAGGTACGACACGTCCGCGCGGCTCACTCTGAACCTGTCGGCGATGGCCGCCACGGCCTCGAGGGTGTTCCTGCGTTCCTTGTAGAGCCTGTAGAGCGTGAAGGGGCCCTTCGCCGACGTGGGGAAGTCGACAATCTCCTCCACCTGGAAGTCCCTGGGCCTCTGCTTGATTTTCACGATGTCCGGCTTTCCGCGCAGGGCGCGCAGCCTCAATCCTCCGGCGTGATTTCCTCGGGCCTGGGGTCCGTCGAGGATCCGACGAATATGAGGTTCATGACGCCCGCGAACATCCGCGCCTGGTACACCGCGTCGTAGTCGGCCCTGTGCCTGAGCTTCTCGTCCAGCTCTTCGAGGCCGAGCGCGCCCTTCAGATACGTCTTTCTCGCCCTCGCCCAGGGTATCGCGAGCCTGCCCATGGAAAGCGCCTTGATGTCCAGCGGGAAGATGTTGAACGGGTTCTTCACTCCGGTGTGCGCGAAATAGAAGTTGACGTAGGCCCAGTCGAACGCGGCGTTGTGCCCCACGAACACCGGCTTCGGGACGCCCCCCGCGTGCTCGGCCAGGACCCAGTCGCGGAACATCGACATGGCCTCGGCCGGCGGCACGCCGTGCTTCTCCAGATGCTCCCTCGGTATCCCGTGGACCGCCATGGCCTCAGGGGAGAAACCCGCGAAGACCGGCTTGAGCTCGACGTAGAACTGCTCCCCGATTTCGAAAGCTCCGTCCTTCTCCCTCACCGGAACCGCGCCTATCGAAACCAGGTTGTGAATCCCGGGGATGTGGCCCGAGGCCTCCACGTCTACCGATACGTACAGCATCTGCCAGCCCCCAAAACGCCGGACCTCAGCCTCCTCCGGCGGAGTGGAAGAGTCTATCAGAGCCCCTGCGAATGTCCACAAACCTTCGCAAACCTTCGGTTTGATCATTTTCTCTTCGCCGGGGGCTGTACCGCAATCGCGTCTGCCGGCTTCCATCGCAGTCAAATCGGCAGTTCATATCGAGACGTCCCCAAACCTTCGGTTTGATCATTGCAAAGCGGGGAGGGCGAGGCTCTCGAAGAGCCTGCGTAGCCCACGCTCCGACCAACAGGCGAAGCAAGCCCGCCGAGCCACTTGGGAACATCCTGAATGGCTCTTCGAGAGGTTCGCCCTCCCCATGTGCGGACGCCCGGGATGCAGGGAAACGGCCCCGAGCCTCAGGTTTTCAGGTGTTTCATCTCCCGCTTCGCCCTTGGAATTGGACCTCGAACGCTTTTTCTTTCTATAATTTCCGGATGGCCGGGGTCCGGCGTGCGGGGCCGCGGGGCCTTTTCCCGATACCGGCGGGTTCCCCCCTGCTGCAGGAAGATGATGAAAGCGCAGATTCACTATTTCAGCGCCACAGGCAACACGAAGGCGGCGGCCTCCGAGGCGGCGCTCGTGCTCCGAAGCCGCGGGCTGGACGTGGACGTGTCGCAGATGGACCCGCGCCGGCCGTGGCGCGGGGCGTGCGATATATGGGTGGTCGCCTCGCCGGTGTACGACTTCAAGCCCTCGCTTCCCGCGCTGGAGTTCGTACGTTCCGCCTGCCCCGGGCCCGGGACGCCCGCCGTGGCGCTCCTGACGCACGGCGGCACCGTGGACATGTCGCCGTCGTACATGCGGAGGGCCCTCGCCCGTTCGGGCGCCCTGCCCTTCGACTGGGTCGCGCTGAGGTGCGAGGACTCATGGCCCGTGCTCAGGGGGATCACCCTGAAAGCCGCAGGCGTGGGCCTGCCGGACGAGGCGTCCCTGGCGGGATTCCGCGCCTTCTGGGCCGATCTGCCGGGCCGAATCGAACGCGGCGACCGGAGGCGGAACTGGTTCCGCTTCCCCTCTCCGTTCTCCCCTTTGTCCCTGTTCTACCACAGGTCGATGCTCGGCAGGCTCTGGTTCCCGATTGAAGTCGACATGCGGAAGTGCACCCGGTGCGGCCTCTGCGTCCGGCGCTGCCCGACGGGCAGGATGCGAATCGAGAACTTCCCGAGGCCCTGGGGCGAATGCGTGGGATGCTACGGCTGCGTGAACAACTGCCCCGCCGAGGCGGTGAACACCTGGCTCACGCATGGCGCGCCGAGGTACAGGGGCGATTTCCTGAGGCGCACCGAGGCCGGCCTTAAACCCTCGAAATGAGGCGGTCGGCTCAGCGGGCTGCGCCCCCCTCGTAACTCCAGTCGGCCCCCGCTCCGCCCCGGGCTGATGCACGAAATGATTGATCCCTTATATAAGAGCCCTGGCACCTTAATACTAAGAGCCCTGGCACCTTAATATTAAGAGCCCGTGCACCGAATTGCGATTAACTCAATAATCAAGGTGTGCACCATGGGAGCCGCCAGGGCTATTTTCCGCCGCCGGAGTGATCCTTGAGCCTCTTGATTCTCTCGAACAGGGGGCCGTCCTCCCTCAGCGCCATCGCGTGGAACTCCTCCACCGCCTTCCGCCTCCTGCCCTCGAGCAGCCACGAGAGGCCGATGTGGTACCGGAGGTCGAACAGCACGGGGAACGCCTTGATTGCGGCCTCGAAGAACCCCCGCGCCGCCGCATGCTCGCCCAGCATCAGGCACGCGGCGCCCAGCGCCGCCGCCGTCGAGGGGTCCGCGGACCCGGCGTAGGCCTTCTCGAGCAGCGCCTTCGCCTCGCCCGCCCTGCCCTGCTTCAGCGCCAGGATTCCGAGGTACATGTCCCCGTTCTCCAGGCCCGGTCTCAGGGCCAGCGCCGCCTTCACGCGCTCCTCGGCGCCGGCGAAGTCCCCCGCGTCGTACCGCCGGAACGCGGCCCTCACCAGCATCGCAGCTCTTATCCTGCCCGCCATGGACGTCCCGAGCCCTCAAAGCACCGTCTTCAGGTACCCTTCCCCCCATGTCTTGCCCTTCTCCGCCTGCAGGATGAAGTCCTCGATTCGGGCCAGGAGCCGCGCCCTGAACACGGGCGACTCGAACACGCCGCGGGACTCGAACACGCCCGCGGCACCGGCCGCGTCGCCGGCCTTCAGAAGAAGCAGAGCCTCAATCCCGGCCGCGAAGGGGTTCTCCGGATCGGAAGCCTTGACCTTCGCCGTCAGGTCCGCGGCCTTGTCCGCGCTCCCAGATTCCGCCAGCATGAGGGCGTATATGAGCCCGGCCGGGTTCCCGTCGCCGAGCTCCGCCGCCGCCCTCCCGGCCTCGCGCAGCCCGTCCTTCTCGCGGCCCGACTCGAACAGCGCCTGGCCGAGCCTGAGCCTGGCCCTGGAATCGCCCGGGCGGTCCGCCACGTGCAGCGCGAGCAGCCCTGCGGCCGCGGCGAAATCGCCCCTAGACATCGCGCGCTCGCCGCTTCTCAGCGCCCCCATCCGCTATTCCTCCCCGCCGGAAGGCCCGGCCGAGCCCGGCCGGGCGTCCCTCGCGCACCTGAACCCGATGTAGTCGGCCTTCTGCCTGTACTCCGTCCCGTCACGCCTGAACGTCGTGAAATCCTCCGCCGCCTTGTCGGTCCATGATCCGCCGCGAATCACGGGAATGTGCTTCATGTCCGTGCGTATCATCCTTATCGACAAGCCCTTGGGATTCTTCACCGGTGACTCGCGGTAGTACTTCTTGTAGAAGATGTCCGCGACCCACTCGGCGACGTTCCCGGCCATGTCGAGCGCGCCGCACGGGGACGCGCCGGCCGGGAAGGACCCGGCCTCGGCCGGGCCGGCCCGGGCCGCGCCTCCGCCGGGAACGCCGTGGGCAAGCTTCGCGGCGTCCCACGAGTCGCCCCAGGGATACGCCCTCTTGTCCTTGCTCCCGCGCGCGGCCTTCTCCCACTCGGCCTCCGTGGGCAGCCTGAGCCCCGCCCACTTCGCGTACGCATAGGCGTCGAACCACGTGACTCCCACGACCGGCATGCCGGGATCCGAGAAGGCGGGGTTCTTCCAGAACTTCGGCTCGTGGTCGCTCTTCGGCGCGTCCGGATGCTCGATTGACCTGTCCTTCGTCCGCCTGACGTCCTTCAGGAACTCCGCGTACCGCCTGTTCGTCACCTCGAACTTGTCTATGTAGTACGGGTCCAGCACGACCTTGTGTAGCAGGCACTGCTCGGAATCGGGCGACTCGCCCATGAGGAACGCCCCCTCGGGGACGAGCAGCATGACGGATCCGTCCTTCTCGTTGACAATCTCGGGCTCGAGCGGCGCCTCGGGCGGAGGCGGGACCTCGCCGCCCGAGCAGCCCGGGCCGCCTGCGCATGCCGCTGCCGCGAGCAAGGCGGCCGCTCCCATGACGGCGAGCCGGCCCGGCAGGGCGCGTCTCCTGCAAATCATCGCGGGTCTCCGTCCGGCTGTTCCGGCATCGGCCCGGGCGAAAGGCGAAGCCCGGTCAGATTCTGCGCCGCTTCTGGCACCAGAACAGCGCCTGGTTGATTTCCTCGAGCAGTTCCTCGATTTCCGCCCTGTCGCCCAGGCCGTTCTCGAGGCACAGGTCGTACAGCTCCTGCGCGGTGCGGTAGCTGTTCACCGCTTTCTCGAGGTTCCGGTCGTAGTCGTCGGCGCCCGGCATCGACTTCCTGTCGAATTCCCTCCCCTCCTCCAGGGCCTGCTTCGCCTTCCTGAGCGGGTTCCTGATTTCCTTCATCGATCCGCCCATCGGGCCGAGGGGGGGATCGGAGGACTCGCCGGGCTTCGGCTCGGGCTTGGGTTCGGGTTTCGGCTCGGGCCTGGGTTCGGGTTTGGGCTCGGGCTTCGGCTCGGGTTTGGGCTGCTCGGCCGGTTTCGGCGCCGGCTGTTTCGCCGCCGCGTCCGCGGCCCTGGCGTCCTCAATCTCCTTCTCGATTTCGTCCAGCCTGTCCAGGATGGCGTTGAACCCCGTGAACCTGCCTTTCGCCTTGCGGAGGACGAAGGCCGCGCCGTGGAAGCTCTTCTTCCCGAGCAGGAAGTCGATTCTCTTCCTCACGAGCGCCTCGAAGTCCTCGGACGCAGCCGTCCTCACCTTCCCGATTTCCGCCTGCAGCCGCTCCCTAATCTCCGGGAACTCCTCGATTTCCTCCCTGGGGAACGCGTCGAGCATCTCGAGCGCGGCGGCGTACATGCCCGACGCCCCGGCCTCCCGCGCCTTTCCCGCGACGTCCTCCAGGCGGCCGGCGAGTATTTTCCCGTACTCCCTGTCCACCGCCTTCGCGCACCTTGCCGCCTCCTCCACGACGAATGCCACGTCCGCCTCGTCCTGCACGGCCCGCGCCCTGGCCAGGAGATCCCCGCGCGCCTTGGGCTTCCTCGCGAGCCCCGTCGCGCCCGCCTTCACTTCATCCAGGACCGCCTTCCACTTCTTAATCCTCGCGACCCTGGCCGACATCTCCCTGATTTTCCCCCGCGCCTCGCTCTCCTTCCTCCACCCCTCCGGCGCCTTCCTGACCGCGGCGTCGAGGTTGAGCAGCGCTTCCTGGTAGAAGGGCAGGCATTCGAAATTCCTCATCGATTCCGCCGTGCCCTCCTTGCGGAGAGCGTCGGCATACTCCTTGTCCGCTGCGCCGGCTTTTTCCCCGTCTGCCACCCCCGAGCCCGACCCGGACCCGTTCCCGTCCGTCTCGCCGCTGGAACAGCCTTGAACGGCCGAAAAGACGAGCGCGAGAAGCAAGACGGGTGCGAATCCGAGAGCCGCGTTCCTCATGGACCCTTCATGCCTCCAGCAGGGCCGCCGGGTGCCCGCTTGCGCGCCCCAGCGCCAAAGTATATACATGCAACTTCCCGGCCGCGCCTGACGCGCCGGATACCATATTCTAAAGAATACCGGCGAATTCGCCACAAGGCATTTCGAATCACGGGAGACGCAGTGAAGACGTGCAGGGTCTCAATCTTGCCGCAGGGACTTTCGGCCGTCGTGGACGAGGGGTCGACCATACTCGACGCCTGCATCTCCGCGGGCGCGAGAATCAACTCCGGCTGCGGAGGCAGGGGCACATGCGGGAAATGCCGCGTGAAAGTGCTGTCCGGCGAGGTCGGGTTCCCGGGAGCCGCGTCCGTATCCGAACCCGACGCGGCGTCCGGAATCGTGCTCGCATGCCAGGCCAAGGTCGGGAGCGGGGATCTCGTCGTCGAGGTGCCGAGGAGCGCGAGGGAACGCAAGGTGTACTCGTCCGGGCCGGCAGGCGCGTGCCCCGACCCGGGACCCGCCGTGGCGGGCCGGCACCCCTTCTTCGCTCACGGCCCGGTGTGCACGAGAAAGGACCTCGACCTGCCCGGTCCGACCATGTGCGACCCCGTGACGGACCTGGACAGGCTCGTCAACGCACTGTCCGCGCTCCCGGGATCGCCCCCCCGGTTCAGAATCAGCCTGCGCGCGCTGAAGCCCCTCAGCGGGACGCTCCGCGGGTCGGGCTGGTCGGTGAGGGCCTGGGTCTGCGGGACGGGCGGGGAAGCCGAGATTGTGCGCGTGGAGGGGCGCGATGCGCCCCGGGCGGAGTTCGGCATCGCCCTCGACATCGGGACGACGTCGGTCGTCGCATGCCTGTTCAATCTCGAGACCCGCGCGCCTGCGGCCTTCGCGAGGTGCCTTAACTCCCAGTCGTCCCGCGGGGCGGACGTGATAACGAGGATAATCCACGCGTCCACTCCGGCCGGGCTCGCCGAGCTGCGCGAGATGGTCATGGACGACGTGA
The DNA here is from genome assembly GCA_041308285.1 of Planctomycetota bacterium. Taxonomy (GTDB): domain Bacteria; phylum Planctomycetota; class JAKEIC01; order JAKEIC01; family DYIT01; genus PPR-0505. The sequence continues at coordinate 13,493 of JBFZBV010000346.1, forward strand.
ACGACCTCGTCGGCGCTCTGGCCTCGTCCGCGGGAATAAACGCCTCCGCGGTGTCGGCGCTGATGTGCGCCGCGAACACGACCATGACCCAGATTGCCCTCGGCGTGGACCCCTCGCACATCCGCAAGGAGCCCTACGTCTCCACGGCCAACTTCTTCCCCCCCGTCCGGGCCGCGGACCTGGGCGTCGGAATCCACCCCGACGCGCCGGTGAGGTTCATGCCCTGCGTGTGCTCGTACGTGGGCGGCGACACGACCGCGGGCGTGGTCGCCACGGGGATGCACAGGTCCGGCGAGGTGTCGATGCTGATTGACCTCGGGACGAACGGCGAAATCGTCCTCGGATGCAGCGACTGGCTCGCGTGCTGTTCCTGCTCCGTGGGCCCGGCGTTCGAGGGCAGCGGCGTGACGTCGGGCATGGTCGCCGCGCGCGGCGCGGTCGAGGACCTCGCTATCGGCAGGGACGGCGTCGCGGTCTCGACCATCGGCGGGGACGACCCGCTCGGAATCTGCGGATCCGGCATGATTAGGGCCATGGCCCAGCTCCTCGACCTCGGCATCGTCGACAGGGCGGCGAAGTTCCAGCCGGACTGCGGGCATCCGAACCTGAGAAGCGGCGGCGACGGGCTCGAGTTCCTCGTCGCCCGCGGCCCCTCGTCCGACATCGTGCTCACCCAGCCCGACCTCGACAACCTCCTCAGGTCCAAGGCGGCCGTCTTCTCGGCCGCGAGGCTCCTCGTGAGGAAGATGGGCATGTCCTTCGGGGACCTGTCGTCGATTGTCGTCTCCGGCGCGTTCGGCAGCCGGCTCTCGTTCCCCGACGCGGTGCGCATCGGGCTCCTGCCCGACCTGCCGGAATCGAAGTTCCGATTCGCGGGGAACACGTCCCTGGCCGGCGCGCGCGCGGCCCTCGTCTCCCCCGCGGCGCTCGCCGAGGCGGAGGAGGCCGCAGCGAAGATGACCTGCTTCGAGCTGTCCGGCGACAACTCCTACCACGAGGAGTACATCCTCGCGTGCTTCCTCCCGCACACCGACCTCGGGCTCTTCCCGTCCGCCTCCCGCGGGACGAAAAAACCCTGAGGAGGCGCGCAGCCCTTTTTTCTGGCCCGGATTCCCGCGTTTCTGATAGAATCCCTCTCCCTTTGGAAGGAACTGGAGGATTCGTGTCCACTAGAATCGCCGTCGCGGGCAAGGGCGGCACGGGCAAGACCACGCTCACGTGCCTTCTGCTCGCCTCTCTCGCCAGGCTCGGCAGGAAGCCGCTTCTCGCCGTCGACGCGGATCCCAACTTCTGCCTCGGGTCGTATCTGGGAGTGGAGGTCGGGCAGACGCTGGGGCAGATAAGGGACGATACGCTCGCGAGGAAGGACGAGATTCCCGCCGGCATGAGCAAGGCCCAGATTGTGGAATACGCGATGCACAGGGCCCTGTCGGAGCACGAGGGGTTCGACCTCGTCACCATGGGCCGCACCGAGGGGCCGGGCTGCTACTGCTACGTGAACAACCTGCTCCGCGGATTCATGGCGGAAATTGAGAAGAACTACGCGTACGTGCTCATGGACAACGAGGCCGGGCTGGAGCACCTGAGCCGCAGGACGTCGCGGGACGTGGACGTCCTCGCGGTCGTGGCCGACGGGAGCAGGGCCAGCCTCACGGCCGCCGAGAGGATACTCGCCCTCGTGGACGAAATCGGCATAGGGGTCAAGCGGAGGTTCCTGGTCCTGAACCGGGTCGCGGACCGCTCCGCTGATCCGGGCGTCCGGGGCGCGGAGTTCGCCGGCTGCATCCCTCCGGACCCAGCCCTGGCCGAGCTCGACGGGCGCGGCGCAAGCCTGCTCGATCTCCCTGCGGGCAGCCCCGCGGCCTCGGCCGCGGACCGGGTGATAGCCAGATTCACCGCCTGAAAGCCGGAGCATGGCAGGACGGCGGAAAGGGTGATCGGGAAATGCGGGACGGGAGGACGGCATGCTCCTAATCGGCGAACGGCTCAACGGGATGTTCAAGCGCGTCAAGAACGCGATAGAGAGGAAGGACCGGGCCGGGATCGCCGCCGTGGTCGCCGAGCAGAGGCAGGCCGGCGCCGGCATGATTGACGTCAACGTGGGCACGGCCGCCGCCGACCAGGAAGGCGCGATGAAGTGGCTCGTCGAGACCGTGCAGGAGAAGTTCCCGGGCCTGCCCCTGGCCATAGACTCGTCCAAGCCGGAAGTGGTCCGCGCAGGGCTGAGCGTCTGCCATAGCCCGGCACTCATCAACTCCACCACCGCCGAGGACGCCAAGCTCGAGAAGCTCGTCGGCATGGCCGTGGATTACAAGACCGACCTCCTGGGGCTCACGCTGGACGAGAACGGAATCCCGAGCCGCAAGGACGAAAGGGTCGCGCTCGCGGCGAAGATACTCATGGCGGCCCGGGAAGCGGGCCTCCCGCCTTCGCGCGTCTACATCGACCCGGTCGTCCTGCCGGTCAAGTTCGGCCAGGACCAGTGCCTGGCCATGGTAGAAGCCATAAGGGACATTAAGACCTCGCTGAACGACCCGCCGCCGAAGACGGCTGTGGGCCTGTCGAACGTGTCGAACGGCGCCCCCAGGGAGACGAGGCCGCTAATCAACAGGACCTACCTCGTGATGTGCCTCGCTGCGGGCCTGGACGCGGCCATCGCCGACCCGTTCGACGCGGACCTGGCGGACGCCATGATTGCGACCGAGCTGCTCCTCAACAAGCAGATATACTCCGATTCGTTCCTCGAGGCGTTCAGGGCGTCCCGCTAGCCTGCCGGCGGCGGCATTTGTCGATGTGCATGCCATGATCACCACCCGCTCCGGGGCTGAGGCCGTGTGCGCGCTGCTGACGCCTCCCGGCGAAGGCGGCATCCACGTGATAGGCCTCGCAGGGCCCGGGGCCGCGCGCATTGCAGGCCGGGTCTTCAGGCCCCGACGGGCCGGCAAGGATCCCCTGCAGGCCGGCACGCTCTCGCTCGGCCACATATTGGACGGTGAATCGGAAATCGACGAGGTGCTCCTGCTCTGCCTCCCTGACCCCGAATGGGGCGTCATGTTCGAAATCAACGCCCACGGCGGCCCGGCGGTGGCTGCCGCCGTGATGGACGTCCTCGCGAATCTGGGCGCGGAAACCGTCCTGCCCGAGGAGTTCGCCCGGCTCTCCGCCCGGGCCTCGGGACTCGACCGCCTCAGCATCGAAGCGCTGATCGCGCTCCCGGACCAGGTCTCGCCGGTCCTCGCTGCGGCCCTGTCCGCCCAGGCCGGAGGGTCTTTGTCCTCGTGGACGCGCGGGGCGCTCGCCGACCTTGACGGGGCGATTGCAGGAAGCCTCGAGGCGGCCGAATCGTTCGCCTCGAAGGCGGCCCGCATCCTGTCCGCCGCCCCGCTCGCAAGGGCCGCGTCCGCGCCGCCGCTCGTCATCATCGCGGGGCCCAGGAACGCCGGGAAATCCTCCCTGTTCAACCTCCTGCTGGACATGGAAAGGTCCACCGTGTCCCCGGAGCCGGGCACGACCAGGGACCCGGTCAGGGAAGTCGCCCTGTTCTCGGGCCTGCCGATAGAGCTGTGCGACACCGCGGGGATTGCCCGCCTGCCTTCCGGCGCCGTCGAGGAGGAGGGGATGAAGAGGGCCGCTGATCTCATCGCCTCGGCCTCGGCAGTCGTCCTGCTCCAGAGCCCCGACGCCGAGGACGCCGCGGCCGCCGCCGCCATGTCGAATCCGTCGAAGACCATCCCGGTGTCGTCCAAGTCCGACCTCCCCGGCCCGAGGCCGGCCGGCATGATCCGGGTCTCCTCCAGGACCGGCGAGGGCGTGGCGGA
>JBFZBV010000347.1:0-6143 GCA_041308285.1 Planctomycetota bacterium
GTTGTGAGCTTCTTGACGACTTTATAGTTGATGATTTTGATGGCGTTGTGAACGTTGTCCGAAGTCATGCCCAGGAAGACTTCCCCCATGAGCCCCTTGCCGAGTGATCTGACGACCTTGAAGGCGCCAATCTTGTCCTTTACGAGGTCAGCAATGGTTTCTTCAGGCATGGTCCCCTCATAAAAAAGCCGCACGCCGCACAGCCGCGCTGAAGCCGAAGCGGTAGTGGGTGAAATGATATTTTGGGTGCGCCGGGGTGTCAAATCTTTTCCCGATTCGGCGCGCGACTCTTCATCGCTGCGGCGGGCCGGCGCGGCTTTACAATCGGCGCCGCGTCAAATAGAATGACCGTTTCCGCGGCCGGACGCCGACCTGTTCCCCGTGCTTCGGCGGCGGAAGGGCGGAGGCGGGATCGATGAAGCAGGAAAACGGTCTTCATTCGAAGACCGACCCCTACATCGGCCAGACCATACAGGGTTTCCGGGTGGAGAAGCTGATAGGCGAGGGCGGCATGGGCCGCGTATACCTCGCCGACCAGCTCAGGCTCAAGAGGCACGTGGCGCTGAAGATACTGCCCGCCGCCCTGGTGGAACGCAACGCCGCCTTCATCGAGAGGTTCACGCGCGAGGCGACGACAGCAGCGCAGCTCACCCACCCCAACGTGGTCCAGGTCCACGACGCAGGCGAAGTCGAAGGAACGTTTTACATCGCCATGGAGCTCGTCGACGGGCACGGCGTCGACGAAATCCTGAAGGAGCAGAAAGTCCTCCAGCCGGCCCAGGCCGTTGAGATAATCCTTCAGGCCGCCGCCGGGCTGGACGCAGCGAGGAGGAAGAACCTCGTCCACCGGGACATAAAGCCCGGCAACCTGATGATTACCCGCGACGGGCTCGTCAAGGTGGCCGACTTCGGCCTCGCCAGGAACATGCAGGCCACCGCGATGCTCACCGACGCGGGGCAAATCCTCGGCACTCCGGCGTTCATGTCCCCGGAGCAGGGCAAGGGATTCCCGGCCGATCACAGGTCGGACATCTACAGCCTCGGCGCCACCCTGTTCATCCTGGTGACCGGCACGATCCCGTTCGAGGGCGAGAACCCGGTCTCCATCGTGCTCAAGCACATCTCCGAGCCGGCTCCCGATCCGAGGACCAGGAACCCGGCCGTGCCTGCGGAACTCGCGGCGATAATCCTGAAAATGATGGAGAAGGATCCCAAAGACCGCTATCAGACCGCCGGCCAGGTCATGGCGGACCTCGAGAAGGTCAAGGAGTCGCTCGGCGGCGAGGTGGTCCTGCCTTTCATAGAGAAAGAGCCGGTCGCCGCCCACGCGCCTACTCCCAAGACGGGGGGAGCGCTGGACGTGACCTGGCAGAACGCGGAAGACGAAACTGAAGGGCTCATGCCGGACCCGGCAAAGACAATCGACACGTTCGTCGAGGAGCCGAATCTCAGGAAGGCTCCGCGCCGGGGCGGCGCGGCTCGCCTCGCCGTCGCCGGGCTCGCGGTCGCCGTTCTGGCCGCCCTGGCGATAATCCTGGCGACGAGGCCCTGGGAAGCCCGGGAGCCGGATGCCAAGCCCCAGCCTCCGCCCCCGGATCCGGTCCTTTCGGTCGAGATTGACGCGCCTGCGAAGGGCGCCTTTTCCAGGTCCACGGAGGTGGAGGTGTCCGGCAGGATTAAGGGCGGAAATGCAGGTACTGTCAGGATAAACGGCGTCGAGGTTCAAGTGCGCGGCGGGTCTTTCCGCGCGGCCCTCAAAGCCCGGGAGGGGCGGTTCCCGATTGAGGTCGTGGCCGCTGCGCCGGGCGGAGCGGAATACCGGGCGTCAAGCGAAGTCGTGGTCGACACCACGATTCCGGCGATTGAGATACTCGCACCGGAAGGCGGCCGCCTTCTCACGAATTCCAGGACCGCGGCAATCGCGGGGAAAATCTCTGACGCCAACCCCGATGCGCTCGCAGTGGCAGGCGTCGAGCGGGAACTCGGGAACGACGGGAGGTTCAGCGTGGATGTGGACCTCGCGGGCGGGAAGGAGGTCTTCAGGGTCGATTGCAGCGACAGGGCCGGAAACAAGGCTTGGGCCGAGGTCGAAATCACCTGCGACCGGATTCCCCCAGCGGTGGATGCGATGACCCCGGCCGGCACGGTGGAGAGCCAGTCGGCATCGGTCACGCTGACCGCCTCGGTTTCCGAGCCGGTGGCTTCAATCCGGGTCAACCTGGTCGACATGGTCCTGGAAGCCGGCGGCAGCCGGGCTTCCCTCCCCGTCAATCTCAAACAGGGCGGGAACAGCTTCGAATTCGAGCTCGTCGACCTTGCGGGCAACAAGGGCAGGTCCGCGTTCGAGGTTGTCTACGTGAAGCTGCCCGCGGGGCTCGTGAAAGGAGCGAATGAGGGCGAATACGTGAACGAGCGCGACGGATCGGTCATGGTGTTCGTCCCCCCGGGATCGTCCGTGATGGGGTCGGCGGAAGCGGGCGGGCCCGGAGAGATGAAGGTGGAGATCAGCGGGTTCTACATCGACCGCTGCGAGGTCTCCGTCGCCCGGTTCAGGAAGTTCCTGTCATGCGCAGAGGAGGAGGGCTGGGAGCGCTTCATGCATCCCGAAACCCCGGCTGCGAGGGAAAGGCGGGTGCTGGGATCGGCGTTCGACGAGTCCGGATCGGGCGACCTCGCCGCCAACGGCATAGACTGGTTCGACGCCTGGGCGTACGCGAAGTGGGCGGGCAAGGAACTGCCGACCGAGGCCCAATGGGAGAAGGCGGCGTCCTGGGACGGTTCGGCCCAACGAAAGTACCCCTGGGGAGGCGCCGGTCCGAACCCCGGCCTGGCCAATTCCGGCAAGGCCGGCAGAGGCCCGTCCGGAGTCGGCGGATGCGCGGAAGGCGCGTCCGCGGCAGGCTGCCTCAACATGGCCGGCAACGTGTCGGAATGGTGCCTGGACTGGTATGCGGACGCGCTTCCGGGATCAGGGTCGGGCGGCACCGTGCGGGACCCGGTCTGCCTGTCTCCCGGCAAGGACCGCTGGCGGGTTCTGAAGGGCGGATCCTGGCTGGATCGCCCGGGTTACGTCATGACCGGATCGAGGAGAGGGTGCCCGCCTTCTCCTGGATTGAGGCCTCTGCTCCAGGGGGTCGGGTTCCGTTGCGTGAAGAAGGCCGAGTGACGGCGCCGCCGGCATGCCCGACCGCGAAAAAACATTTGACATCCCCGCCCGGGCCAACAATAATCGCAATTTCCACCAGCGGTTGTTCGTCCCGTCGAACCGCGGGTTGCGGATTGAGGAGGTCGAGTTCCACGCAGGCTGCAGTCGCGGACTGCGGATGCGCTCAGAATCAAGACAAGAGAATTCGGATTTTTATTCTATCTGCGGTGGTCCGGCCCCGAGGCGCCGCGACGAGATGGAGGAGATAGACATGGCCCATAAGAAGGAAGATTTCGACGTGAACATCGTGAGGAATGATCTCGGACAGATGGCGGCCGTCCTCAGCGACCTCCACAAGAAGGTCACCGACGACCATCAGAACATGATCATATGTTCGGGGTATTCGGAATACCAGCAGGCGCCCCTGCAGGCGTTCATGGACCGCGCCACGTCGAAACTGGCGAAGAAGAGCTACAAGATAGGCTTCGCAGGCGGCTTCTCCGGGGGCAAGTCGACTTTGATAAACGCCCTGCTCTCTGAACCGGGCCTCCTGGCCGTGATGGCCGGCGAATGCACGATGTCGATTACGACCGTAACTTCTCCCATCGAGGGCGGCAACGACCACGTCGAAGTCGTCTACTACAGCAAGGAGAACGCCTGCAAGAACCTCATGAGCAACAACCGCTACATGGCCCTGTTCCAGCCCTACGCGGCCGCCATCGTCGGCGCCTTCGACGAGGCGAAATTCTCGAGCGTAGTCAAGGAAATCTGCCAGAAGCTCGAGAAGGAGGCCGACAGGGAGGTGAGGAAGAAGAAGCCCGAGCTGGAGGAGTTCCTCTACTTCCTGACACACTACGAGGACAGGCTCGGATCCGTGCACATCGACTCGCTCCAGAACGTAGACACATACCTCACGACCGACAAGGAGAACAAGGGCCTGGGGCACCTCCTCCTCATCGAGCAGGTGCACATATTCAGGAAGAACCCCCTGTTCGTGGAGAAGGGCATCGAAATCGTGGACCTGCCCGGGACGGACTCCACGAACGCCAGGCAGAAGGAGATGACGCACACCTACCTGCAGCAGGCCGACGTCGTGATGCTCATCATCGAGCCCAAGGGCTTCAAGATGGCGGACGTGGACATCAGCTCCGAGCTCGGCAAGCACAACAACGAGATTCGCAACAAGATGTTCGTCGTCATGAACAAGTTCGATACGCTCGACTCGGCGGATATCGCCAGGGACTCGATTAAAAGGCTCTTCGGCCAGGTCAGCGAGGTGTTCCGCAACGTCGGCCTCTCGGAGGAGAGGGTCTATCTGACATCGGCCAAGAGGGTGGACCTCACGTCGAGGAAGGACCTCGGGATAATCACCGAGAACGAGAAGAAGGACCTCGAATCCCTCATACAGGATTCCAGGAACAAGCTGCAGTCGCTCGAAAAGGGCATCGAGGACGACAACCCGAGGCTCTACGGCCTCATGGAGAAGGTGTACACGGACGGCGGCATCGAGAACCTCCGCAACCAGCTGGTCGCGTATCTCGAAGGCGACATACAGAAGGAGCGGATGCGGGAAATCTTCATCGACCTCGACAAGGTCTTCAAGTCCGCCAAGCGCCTGCTCGACTCCGAGAAGCCTACCATCGAGAGGCTCAAGACCAACCAGAGGGGCTACCACAGGCAGCTCGTGGACTTCGTCGAGAAGATGCACGAGCACTTCATGGAACAGGTCAGGTCCATCGAGCAGGGCCTGAACAAGGCCGCCATCAACTTCATCGCCAACGCGAAGAAGAAGATAAAGGAGGAAATCGAGAATTTCCGGAAATTCCCGTTCGAGAGAATCAAGGGCAAGCTGCCGGTCGCCACGCCGCTCAACATCAAGATGGAAGCCATCAACCAGTGCAAGGTGCGCTTCTCCTCGATGTTCGCCGAGAAGGTCCAGGAAGCCATGGTCGGCCCGGTCGTGGACAGGCTCATGAGCCAGATTACCGACTCCAAGATTACGCCCATCCTCAAGAACTTCACCGACCAGCTCAACAAGAACTACTCCGAGGAGCTGGAGATGGTGCTGAACAACTTCACGCAGAACATACACGAGGTTACGCTCCTGCGCGCCCAGGAGGAGACCTGGAAGCTGCAGGAGACCGACATGAGGCCCGCGGGCTTCGAGACGGCCTGGACGCCCCAGATTGAGAAGACGTTCAAGGAAGACATCGTGAAGACCTTCTCCGACGCCCTCCTCGCCCGCGCGGACGTGCTCGGGCACGTCATACCCCGCTACTACAAGACGCTCATGGAAGAGCTGATTTCCAGGTTCGAGAAGCTGCTCGACGACCTCACCGAATCGGTCAAGAGCGTCGAGAAGGTGACAATCCCCGTCGGGCTGCTCACCGGCGAGCAGGAGTCCGAGGAGAAGCAGAAGGAGATGAAGCTGCTCGAGTACTTCAACCTTCTCGAAACAGCCGAGGAAATCCAGGAGAGGCTCACCGAGACGCTGACGGCGTCCAAGAAGTAGGAGGCTCGGGTCCCTTCGACGGGGCTCGTTTTTGTGCTGGAGAAAAGACATGCCGATTATCCCAGAACCAGTATTCTTCAGGACGCTCAAGAAGAACGCCGGGGCCAAGAGGAAGCTCATAACCGTCACCAACACGGATGACGCCGACTTCGACCAGGCCGTCGCCGAAATCGAGAAGCCCGAGTGGGTCGAGCTCGAGGCGGTGCAGCCCGGCACGCGCCTGTCCTTCAAGAAGGGGAGGCGGACGCCCGTCATCGTGAACATCAACACGAACCACAAGTTCTTCCGCAAGGACGACTCAGAGAACGCGGAAGTCAAAATCAAGTTCGACGACGAGCGGGAGATGCGCATCGCCGTCACCATCCAGGAAATCATCGACAAGATCGAGTTCTTCCGCGGCGTGTTCGCCATGGACTTCGGCACGTCGAACACCTGCTACGCATGGAAGAGCAAGGGCGACGCCATGGACGCCGACGCCGCCTTCAA
>JBFZBV010000348.1:0-2856 GCA_041308285.1 Planctomycetota bacterium
GGAGGAACGACGTCCTCATCGGCACCCAGATGGTGGCCAAGGGATTCGATTTCCCGTTCATCACCCTGGTGGGAGTCATCCTCGCCGACAGCTCGCTCAATATTCCGGATTTCCGGTCCGCGGAGAGGACTTTCCAGCTGATTACCCAGGTCGCCGGCAGGGCGGGGCGCAGCCGTGCCGGGGGGCATGTCATCGTGCAGACGTTCAATCCCGGCCATTACAGCATTTCGGCGGCCTCCAGGCACGACTTCGAGTCGTTCGCGTCTCACGAGCTCGAAGTCAGGAGGCTCATGGGCTATCCTCCGTTCAGCCACGCCGCGCGGCTTCTCTTCGCGTCCGCGGACGCGAAGGCGGCTGCAGGGAAGGCAAACGAATTCGCCGAGGTCGTCCGGGGCGCCTGCGGCCCGGACGTCAGGATTCTCGGGCCCGCACCGGCTCCAATCGAGATTATAAACGGCATGCACAGGGTGCACCTGATAGCCATGTCACCCAGCACGAGGTCAATCGCAGCAGCGGTCTCCTCGGTCCGCCGGTTGGTCTACAGGGAAGGCAGGGTCAGGGTGTCGCTGGACGTGGATCCGATGGACCTCTTGTAGCGGCGGCCGGGCCGGATTCTAGAAATACCGCCTGAGAATCCCCCTGATTTGCCCCTCCGAATCCGCGGAAATCAGCTCAGCGGCGATTGAAGGGGCCGAGAACATGGTCGCCACGGCCTTGTAGAGCTTGAGATATTCCTGGTCCTCGTATGGCGGCGCAACCATGGCGAAGAAGACGTGCACGGGCTTGCCGTCGGGAGCGTCGAAATATATGCCTTCAGGGCTTCGCAGAAAGGCGATAGTCATCTGCCTCGCCTGCATCGTCCTCACGTGCGGGACGGCAACTCCGGCCCCAAGGGCGGTCGATGCCTTCTTCTCCCTGTTGGAAAGGTCCGTGAGGAGCTTGGACTTGTTCGAGATGTTCCCGCTCGTCTCGAACAGGACTGAAATCTCATCGAGCACCTTCTCCTTGAGTTCGCGAAGGTACTTCTTCCCGGTGACGGGGTCCTCGGCGAGTTCCGGATCCTGGCGCGTATCGAGCCGCAGCTTCACAAGGTCGCTCTTCAGGTATCTCATGAGGCTCATTTGTCGTCGGGCCTGACAATGCTTTTCAACTGGCCCCTGTGCAGCCTGACCTGTCCTGAGGCGACCGCTATGACGACTTCCTCGTGTTCGAACCCTATGAGGTCCCCCTTGATGAACGCGCCGTTCGAGAGGATCACGACGACAGGGCCGAAAAGCCTGTGCAGGAAGTGCCTGGCGCATTCGGCCGGGGCGAGAATCGCCCGCAGCCTGGCCCGGCCCCCCTCCGCGGACGCCATCGAGGCCACGAGAGGGATGCTGGAAATTTCGAGTATCCCGGGGACGGCGGAGGAGTAGCTGCGGATGTGCTCCCACGCGGCCTCTTCGTCTCCGGCGGCGTGCTTCACGAAAGCCATTGCGAGCTCCTCGTCCGGCCCCGCGAGGTCCGCCTCCACGGCCCGAGCCGCTTCATCGTGACGGGAAAGGACGGACAGCGCTTCCCACCTGGGGAAGCCGGAAGACAGGCCGGCATGCCCCGCCGCGAGAGCCCTGGCGGCCGCTTCGGCCTTCTCCGGTCTGCCCATGGCGGCCAGCGCGGCGGCCGCCGCGATTCTGGCTCGCGCGTCGGAATCCCCCGCGAGATCCTCGATTACGGGGGCAAGGCCGTCGAGGCGGAGCGTGGCAGCCGCCGAGGCCGCCGCCGCCCTGACCGACGGGGAGGCATCGCGGATCGCCGCTTCGATGAACCGGGACGAATCCTCCGCAGCCATTCTCGCGAGCCCCCGGAGCGCGGAAATCTTCACCTCCGGGTCGCCCTCGAGGACCGCCATCTTGAGCCTCGCAGCCGCCTCCTCCCCGTTGCCCTTTCCAGCGATGAGGTCGATGGCGGCCCTCCTGATTCCGCGGTCCTGGGCTTCGGAGAAGTCCAGGGCGTCGCGCACCGAATCCAGCGGGGTCCTGCACCGGAGGAGAGCGCGCATCGCGGCGACGAGGGCCTCCGTGCTTCCCGCATCGAGATAATCGAGGATGACCGGCGTCGCCTTCTCCGGGTCCAGGGCTGCCATGGCGTCGAGCGCGCAGGCGAGGAGTTCGGGGGTCTGGGCGCTGAGCACGGAAAACACGTGCTTCAGGTTTTCTTCCCCCCCTGCTGCGGCAATCACCCTGAGCCCCCTCGCCGCGTGCTCAGGGGTCGAAAGGCCTGAAAGGCCCAGGGCGTACTTCCAGGCCCCGACCTCTCCGGCTTTCACGAGCACTTCGATGGCGGCGGCTCTGCAGTGCAGGTTCTTTATGAAGACTTCCAGCGGGATATCCGACAGGCCCGCAGGGCCGGCCCCGGATGCGAGGGTGAAGACGCATTCGCCGCCCAGGTCCGGATGGCGGGCCATGCAGGCCATGATTTCCGGCCGCGCCGCGGCGTCGGAGGCCGCTCGGGCGGCTCTGAGAGCGGCCCGGGCTTCCCTCTCCACGGCAGAGGCCATGCGCTTCCTGACTGCCTCGACCAGCGCGGCAGGACGCTTCCCTGCGGAAAAGAGGACGGCTGACGCCTCCAACGCCTCGATTCCGCATTGATCCGGTCCGGATTCGACCAGCTTGAGGAGCAGGCTTTCCGCCTCCGCGGAGCCTGTGCAGGGCAGCAGGGGCACTGCCGCGCGGGCGAAAGGACCTTCGACGCTGAGGGAAATCACCCATTTGGCGAATACCGGGGCGAGCCACGAATAATCATACAGGAAGGCGATGATCTTCGACGCGGCGGGTCCCGAGCGCGGGAGCGAATCGCAGATCGCCCCCACCTCGGCGC
>JBFZBV010000349.1:0-23933 GCA_041308285.1 Planctomycetota bacterium
ATGGGCGTTCACCACGTCGATGGTCCGGTTCACGACCTCCTCGCCGGTGTCCATGGTGCGCCTCAAGGCGCAGTCGCTTTCGCAGATGCTTGACCGGAAGATAATGCTGCAGGGCCTGCCAATCGCCTTTTCCCGAGGCACGCCCGTAATCCTCTCGGCGGCCTTGTTGAACGACGTGATGAGCCAGTCCGCGTCGACGGTGAAGACGCCGTCCGCGATGGAGTCGAGGATTATATCCCTCTCTTTACCGACTTTGTTCACGGCCTTGACCACGGAGAAGGCGCACAGGCCGCCGGAGTCCGGCCGCCTTCGTGCGGCATGCGCCCTTATATTGCGGGCCGCCGCCGAGGGCCTAGCGCCTGGTCGATCAGGGGGAGCCTGCGCACGAGTCGCCGGAAGCCCCGGACAGACCTCCCGTCACGAACTCGCTCGTTTCGCTCTCTAATACATTTCAATCGGCAAACGCCGCCGTCCCGACCGGTATCATGCGAGCGTTACGCGCGCGCCCGACCTGAGGCCGTTTTCTACTTCGGATTCGGAGCCGTCCGGGCTGTCGGAGGTCCGTTCCCGTCGTCTCTTTCCCGCCCTTTCTGCGGTTCGACGAGGACCACCGATTTCATGAAGTCGATGCTCCTAATCCTCCCCCGAATCTCGCGAACCTCTCCCATCAGGCTCGTCAGAACGAGGCCGTCCGAGACGGCCTCAATCCGGGCGACATCGCTCATGAACGCGCCCTGGTCGCACGGCCAATCCATCACATCCACTCGCGCGAGACACATTTCTCGCACCTCCTTGACGCGGGCGAGTTTTTCCCGCGCGTTTTCCGCTCAACCGGCCCGCTTCGGGCTCTCCGTGCGAGCCATGGCCGACAGGATTGCGTCGGCGGCGGCCTCTACCTCTTTCGACGCGGCTTGGGACTGAACAGGCCCGCCTTGAAGCGCCGACTCGACGAAATCCGGATGGAAACGCACGGCAGCCAATGTAACGACCCCACAGCTCGCCAGGTTATCGCCGAGTCTGCGCGCCAAATCCTCTGAAGTGATTTTGTTGAGCACCGCTCCCGCGAACCGCGCGCCGGAGGCCGAGGAAAGTTCTTTCACCCGCTCGGCCAGTTTAACCGATTCCAGCGACGGCTCGACCACCGCGACCACGGCGTCCACGCTCGCATCGACGCCCCGGCCGAAGTGCTCCACTCCTGCCTCCATGTCCACGAGCGCGACCTCGCCGTCATCAAGCACCAGCTTCTTCAGGAATTCACGGCTCAGGGCTCCAATCGGGCAGGCGCAGCCCTCGAGCGCCTGGTGAATCTTGCCGATGGCAATCATTTTCAGGCTGTCGCGCGCTCGCACATACCCGTCCGGCAGGTCCTCCGGGCGGATGGCGCTCCGCGCCAAAATGGAGGTTCCATCAGTCCCCAGCGCCATTTTTACTTTCTTCCTGCCGCCGGCCAAATCCATGAGCGGCGCCGGAGGCTCGCCGAGACCGAGCATGCCCGCGAGCCCGACGTTCGATTCGTCCGAATCGACGACGAGGACCCTGGAGCCTCTCCGCAGGAATTCCCGCGCGAGAAGAGCCACCAACGTGCTTTTACCGCTTCCGCCCTTGCCGCAGACCGAAATTTTCAAGAGAAACACCTCTCATCCTAGTCTCCCGAGTACCGCCGGACTCCTGCGCCCCGATTAACCGTTTCCCGACCCGGACCCTGATTGCCCGGCCGGGCCTCCGCCATGAGACCCGGAATTGCGGCTTTTGTGGGTGCAATATTCGTGTTTGACTATATATCCTTTATTGAATATAATTGAATCGTACCATCAATTAGAGGCGATATCAATGCAAAGTTACAGGAAACAGCATAAGTCCGGGCTGTGAGCCGGCAATCCGCGCGCCCGGCGTCCGGGCGCCCGGCACAGAAGACCGGAACGCGCCTATCCGGCTCCGCAAGGCGGCCGGGGCTTCCCGCCCTAGTCCGCCCTCCCTCCCGGAAGGCCCGTTCCGGTCGATTATCGGCAGGACAGCCTTCAGGGAGGATTCCGACATGAATCCCGCTTCCCCTTCCCAATGGTGCGTCCATCTTTGCGAAGTCGCGATTTTCTGCGCATGCATTTCGATCTTCTCCTGTCTTGGGCTGGCTGATTGTCCCTCGAAAGGAAGCGGGACTCAGCCCGAGCCGGGCCCGGCGGCCGATCCAGGGGGGGGAAAACCGCAGGGGGTTTCCGAAGACTCCAAGCCTGCAGATGAGAAGCCCGCCTTTCTCTCCGTCGTGAAGGGGCTCGAAATCAAGCTCTATGGGCACCTTCGCCTGGACGCGTCACGCGACGAGGCGGAGACGAACGACGGCAACACGGCCATGTGGGTCAAACCGGACAAGGGCAAGGAAGAGTTCAACATAACCGCCCGCCATACGAGGGTCGGACTAGACTTCAAGGGAGCCCGGACGCTCGGCGTGTCCCCCTCGGGAAAGGTAGAAATCGACTTTTACGGCAAAGGGAGCGAGATTCAGCAAAACGTCCGTCTGCGCCACGCGTTCCTCAGGTTCGACCTGGGCGGGGGTGTCTTCCTCCTTGCAGGGCAGACGTCCGACCTGCACGCCAGCCTCATAATGCAGACCCTCAACACGGCGATCGGATGGAACCACGGCAACCTGGGGTTCCGTCGCCCGCAGATTCGCATGGGCATGAAAATGGAATTCGCCAATGACGCGGCTTTCCTTGCGGAAGCAGGCGTGGCACGCGCCATCGGCATGATGCTCGGCGGCGACCTCGACGGCGGCACTGCGGACAACGATGACGGCGAAGATGCGGCCCGGCCGGACATCCAGGTCAACGCAACCCTGTTCCTCCCCTCGGCGGTCGAAGGTAAGCCGGTCCGGCTGATGTTCGGCGGACACTACGGCCAGGAGTTCCTGTCCACCCTCCCGCGCTTCGTGGAAAGCTGGAGCTGGGCGTCGGGCATTTCGCTTCCGCTGATTGCGGAGGTGACTTTCGAGGCCGAGTTCTGGATGGGGTCGAACCTCGACGCATACCGGAGCGGGATAAACCAGGGCTACAACATCTCCCTGGGCAGGGCCGTGCTCAGCAGGGGAGGGTTCGCGCAGGTCATTCTCGAATCTCTGTGGCGCTTTTCAGTGTGCGCCGGATTCGGCATCGACGACCCGTACAACGGCCATGTCTCCGCCGGGAAGCCCAGCTCCAACAGGTCGTTCTTCGCCAACGTAAAATTCAGGATGTGCAAGGGAGGATTCATAGCGTTCGAATACCAGCGCTTCTGGACCGACTATCTCCGCGCAGAAATGGCCATGGACAACCGGTTCCAGCTGACTTGTTGCCTCAAGTACTAGGCTTAGTCTATAACCGATTGGCATGGAGGATGTTATGCTGTTGTCTTGGAATCGTCCCGGCGTCTTTCTGGCGGGGCTGGCGTTCGCTTCAGCGGCCGCAGGCTGCGGCGGCGGCAAGGAGCCGCCCGGGAGCGAAGCCGGTATTCCCGTGATAAGGGTGGGACACGTCGGCCACGACCACCAGATTGCGCTGTACATAGCTGCGCTCGACGGGGCGGCGTTCAGGGACAAGTACGGCCTCTGGCTCAGGGAGAAGAAGCCCCGAGAGGTCTACGACCTCGTCGAAGGCGAGGCAGTGCTGGCGGAAATCCACTTGCTCAAGGTCGGCGGCGGGTCGCAGATGACCGCATCCATGGAGCGCGGCGAAATCGACGTCGGCTGCGGCGGAGTGGGAGCCGTGGTCTTTTTCAGGGACAAGGGCAGCCCGTTCAAAATCCTCTGCCCCATGCACACGGGCGGAGACATGCTCGTCGTCAGGCCCGACCTTCCGGCGTCCGACTGGCCCTCGTTCGCGGATTTCCTCCGGAAAACGGACAAGCCCATGAAGATCGGATACAAGGACCCTGTTGCGGTGGCCAAGCTGATATTCGTCCGCGCCCTGAAAGAGGAGGGCATCTCCTGCTCCGCGGCCGGACCCGAGACGGCTTCGGCCCCGGACGGCCGGACCCGGGTCGAGCTCGTCAACCTGCAGGGCGAGAAGAACATGGTTCCCAGCCTTGCTTCGGGATCCATCGACGGCTTCGTGGCGAACCAGCCGCATGCAAGCATGGCAAGCCACAGAGGCACCGGCAGAATCATGGCGGATTTGTCCGACCTTCCACCCGCAGGCAGGTGGAAAAACCACCCCTGCTGCTGCGTGTCGGCGAACGAAAAGACGATTGAGAAGCACCGGACGCCGATGAAGGCCCTGGTGAAGCTCATAATGCTCGCTACGATTCGCATCAAGGAGGACAAGCAGCGCGCCGCCGCACTGGCCTCCGAATGGACCAAGGTCGACCTCGCGGTCGAGAAGGACAGCGTCTCTTCCATTGAATACCTCGCGGAGTTCACGGACGATTGGAACCGCGGCCTGCTCGTTTGGGGAGAAATGATGGACGAAATCGGCAAGTTCTCGGGCGCGATGAAAGGCAGGACGGGGCGGGCTTTCCTCGACGAGGTCTGCGACACGTCCCTCGCGGCCGAGGCAATGGCCGAAATGAGGAAGGCGGGGCTGATTAAATGAGCGCCCCAGGCCGAGGGAAAGTGAAGCGCATGGCCGACAGCCTTCCGGTCCGCGTGGCGCTGGGCGCGGTCCTCCCTGCTTCCATGCTCGCGATTTGGGCTCTTGCTTCCGGGAAGCCCTCGGGCATCCTGCCCACCCCGCTGGAGGTTGCGGACGTGCTGGCGCACCCGTTCCGCGAGCCGCCCAACCTGGACTGCAGGTCCCTGTTCCACAGCGCTGGAATCAGCATCCTGAGGGTGGCGATAGGGTTTTCGGCAGCTGCTCTGACGGCCGTGCCCCTGGGCCTCCTGGCCGGCTGGTGGAAGTGGGCTCACCGCATCGTGTCGCCTCTGCTGGAGCTTTTCCGGCCCGTGTGCCCCATAGCCCTGATGCCGCTGGCGATACTTCTTTTCGGCCTCAGCTCGTTCGGGAGCCTTCTCTGGGGGGACAGGGCGTGGGAGCACGACCTTCTTTCGCACCTCCAGATTGCAATGGTGTTCATCATCTGGTGGGGTGCGTTCTTCCCGATATTCCTCAACACGGCGGCGGGGGCGTCCGGGGTCCGTTCCCTGCACATGGAGGCCGCGCGCATGCTGGGGGCCGGCCCGTGGTTCATCTTCTCCAGGGTCGTACTTCCCTCGTCGCTGCCATCCATATTCACGGGTCTCAGGATTGGCATGGGTCTGGCCTGGATGGTCATCATAGCGGCCGAGATTTTCCCCGGGACCCGCTCAGGCCTGGGATACATGATTCTGACAGCCCACCAGGTCGACCAGTACGAATACGCTTTCGCGGCCATCCTCGTCATCGGGGCGGTGGGGCTTGGGGCCAATTCCCTGATGCTCAAGGCGACGAGCCGCGCGGGACGCTGGGAGGCGCGGGAACGCTGAAATGGAAAAGAGCTTCGAGCTGAAGGACGTGGCCAAGGCATTCGTAGCCGAGGACGGCAGGGAAGTCCGCGCCCTGGAAGGCGTCTCGTTCTCCGGATCGGAGAACGAGCTGCTGTGCATCCTCGGGCCCACGGGGTGCGGGAAGACGACGATACTGCGCCTTCTGGCCGGGCGGTAAACGCCCACTTCCGGGGAAGGACTCGCCGGCGGTGAAAGGGCCGAAACCGGGCGGGCCCCGATCGGGTACGTCTTCCAGCAGGGTGCCCTCTTCCCCTGGCGCACCGTCCTCGGAAACGTCCTCTTCGGACTGGAATGCAGGAAGATGAACCGGACTGAGGCGCGCCGGCGGGCCCTCGAGTGCCTCTCGCTGGTGCACCTCGAGGGCTTTGAAAGCGCGTACCCATACGAGCTTTCCGGCGGCATGCAGCAGCGCGTCGCCCTCGCGCGGGCACTGGCCCCCCGCCCTTCGCTCCTCATCATGGACGAACCCTTCGGCGCCCTCGACGAGAAGACCCGCAAAAACCTGCAGGAGGAACTGCTCCGGCTGTGGGCTCACGGCGATCTGACCGTCGTCTTCGTCACCCACAACATCGAGGAGGCACTGCTGCTCGGGACCCGCATCCTGGTCCTCGGCGGGAGCCCGGGACGCGTAGTGGAAGAGATGGACAACCCGAGCCCCCATCCTCGGGACCGGCTTTCAGAAGGGTTCGTGGACGGGCTTCTCCGGTTGCGGGAACTTATCGAACGGATGGAGAATCCGCTTCCGATGCCGGGAACCCCCGGATGAACCCGATGAACGCGTGCCTGTAATATTGGGGACAGCACACTTTCATTGCCCCGGCGGTAACGACGGGGGATCGCACTGTGCCCGATATTCCGCGCCTAAATCGAACAGGGGCAGAATCTCTCGAGGCACAGGACCCGGGCGGCTCCAGCTATGGTGACGCCGTAGAAGAGCACGGGCTTATCCGCGTCGAGGAACGGGCCGATAGTCCCGCTAGTGAGGGTCGTGCCCGTCACGAGCGCCGCGTCGCACCACTCCAGGTTTTGCGGGTTCGATTCGGGTCCTCCGATCGTGCAGCCGAAACGCTCCTTGGCGATGTTATCCCGGTCGAGATCGGTAATCCTAAGCTCGAAACGTTTCGAAAGAGCCTCGGCCATGCGGGGCTGAAGCCCTACCATGGCGATGCGCGACCGCTCCGAAGCCGGATGCACGCCGGACTTTTCGAGGAATAAACCGAGGGCCTCGGGAAGGCCGCGGGCGCATTCGACAGGCCCGTTGTCCCTGCAATGGCGCGTCCCGCCGACCGAACCCTCATTCCTCAGGAGCCCGCTGAGCGTGGCGGCCAGAATCGAGCGGCGGAAGGAAGTGTCAGGATCGAGGCGCAGGACATCTCCGACAGAGCCGGCAAACCGCCCCGCGCCGTCGGTGAAGGCGTGCCCCGCTGCGCCCATCACCTCCACCTCGATCATCTGTTCGCGCCCCTTGACGAGGGGGTAGTCGTCGTGCCCGGGCCTCCCGATGGCTTCCTCGGGCAGTAGGGGGCGCCCCTTCACCGCGACCAGCGCGGGAAGCGCGTTCAGCCGCTCCGCCGAGGATTTCAATGCCGCCTTGAGATTGCCCCATACATCCATCATGCGTGCCCTCTCCTCCGAAAAAAGCCTTCCTGACTCCCTGCTCATGCGCTCCCTGGAATCATGCACGGGCCGGGATGGCCCGGATCCCTCCCATTTTCAGGATGACGTATGCCTCCCCGCCGGGTCCGATATGCATCGCCTCGCAGGCTTCGCGGGGCAGCTCCGACACCAGCATTCCGCACGCGGCCCGGACTCTGACGCGCGCGACCGAGCCGAAGTCCCTGGAATCGACGACGGTGACCTTGAAGCGATTTACGCCCGGGCCCGGGGGCATGTCCCGCGAAAGATGAACGTCCCTGGGGTATACGGCGATGCGGGATACGTCCCGGCCGTCGTCGGGAACGAGCAGCGTGATTCCTCCGCACCCGGCCTCGGCCAGGCCGTGCCCGATCCGGTTGAAGGTCTCGCAGGCCAGGACATTGGGCGCGCCAACGAACTCGTAGACCTTCTCGTTCACCGCGCCGAAAAGCACGTCCTCTAACGTTCCCGACTGCTCGATCCGGCCCTCGTTGATGACGGAGATGGCGCAGGCCATCTCCGCCGCCTCCTGCAGATCGTGCGTCACGTAGATTGCCGTGATGCAGAAGCGCTCCAGAATCCGGCGCAACTCCATTCCGATGCAGCGCGCCGTCGCGGGGTCGAGACTGCTCAGCGGCTCGTCGAGGAGGAGGATGTCCGGCTCCGTGGCCAGGGCCCGCATGAGGGCGACCCTGCGCTTTTCCCCGCCGCTCAGCGTGCGGGGGTAGCGGTCCGCCAGGGGGTCGAGCCCCGCGAGGGCGATTAGGCCGTCCGCCTTTTCCGCGGCTTTGCGCCGGGGCATGCCCCTTGAAACCAGCCCGAAGGCGATGTTCGATCTCACGTCCATGTGCGGGAACAGCCGCGTATCCTGGAACACGTACCCGACGCTCCTCCGCCGTGCGGGACGGCGATCCACCGGCGCCCCGTCGAAGAAAACCGCCCCGTCGTACGGCGCGAACCCCGCAACGACGTCGAGCAGCGTGGTCTTGCCGGCGCCCGTCGGCCCTATGACGGCGAGGGTGTCGCCGCCGCGGACTTCCAGGCTCACGTCCTTGAGCGCGTAGTTCCGGACTTTCCTCAGTTCGATCCTCACCGCCATTTCCGCGTGAGCCTCCGCTCCAGGAAGATAAGAAGCCTCTCGGACACGAGGCATACAATCGAAAGGACGGCAAGGCAGGCCATGATGACGTCGGCGCGGACGAGGCTCTCGGCCCTTATCAGCATGGCGCCGATGCCGGTGGGAATGGCGACCATCTCGGCGGCGATAATCACCCGCCATGCCATGCCGGTTTCGAGGCGCAAGCCGGTGAAGACGCCCGGCAGCGCAAGCGGGAAGACCACGGTGGCCAGGATGCGGAGGTCCGAGGCTCCGAGCGATTGAGCCGCCTGGACATAGCGGCGGTCCACGCCCTCGATGCTCGAGGCCGTGGTGTAGCAAATGGGGAAGAACGAGCAGATGAAGATGACGGCCACGGGCAGGAACTCGTTCAAGCCGATCCAAATCATCAGGAGCGGCAGCCATCCGAGCGCTGGTATCGGGTAAAGCAGGCTGAGGATCGGCCGCAGGGCCGCAGCGGCCTGCCTCTTCCATCCGATTGCGGCCCCTGCGAGGATTCCCGCGGCGGCCCCGGCGGCCAGGCCAATCAGCACCCGCCTGAGGCTCGGAAAGAAGTTCTGCGCGAGGACGCCCGAGGCCGTCAGGTCCCAGAGTTCTCCGAGGACGGCCGAAAAGGGCGGGAAGGCGGCGTCGCCTGGAGCAAGGCGGCATCGGGCCGCGATTTCCCACGCTGCGATCGCCGCCGCCACGGGAAGGGCGCTCCAGAAAAAGCGGCCTCGCTCGCCAGCCAACGTCATTCCATGAACCTCGTATCCAGCATTTCCCCGGCCGGAAACGGCTTCCTGATGTACCCGAGGGCGAACGCGCAGTCGATTGCCTCCTGCACGTCGTCCTCGGAAACGGCTGAAGAGTATTCCAGCCGCCGCATCGAGCGCGCTACGGTCTCCGTGCGGATATCCAGCGGCGCGCCGGCCATGAAAGCCTCGGCCGGCGATGCATCCCCGCTCGCGACCGACAGGGCCCTGGACAGCACGGCGGCGGCTTCAAGCGGGTGAGCGTTAATCCAACGGGTCGCCTCCTCGTTGACGACGACCAGTTTCCGGACGAGGTCGGGGTCCTCCCTCAGGAGATCCTCCTTCACCACCAGGACGCTCCCCTGCATCCCGGGCCAGACCTCCCGGGCGTCGAGCAGGACCCTGAACCCGAAATCCTCGGTCATGGCGGCCCAATGTTCAGGCAGGAAAGCGGCGTCGAGCTGGCCGGCGCGGACGGCGAGCGCCAGCCTGGGCGCGTCCATGCGCCTGACCTTGCCGAGAATCGTCCTGCGATCCAGGCGGTATTCGTCGATGACGCGGTTCATGAGCATGTCCGTGGGGCTGCCCTCGCGAACGCAGCCGACGCGGATCCTCCCCAGGCACAGATCCTCAACCGAGCCGACCGTCCGCGGGTTCGCGACGAGGGCATAGCCGTACTTGTGGGTTCCGGCTACGATTTTAATGGGAAGCCCGGCATTGGCCCGGGCGTTTATCGCCGGGACCATGCACATGTAGGCCGCCTGGAAATCGTTTCCGGCCAGGGCCGAGGCGAGAGCCATTCCCGAGACGTAGCTGTCGTGGATTGAAGGATCCAGCCCTCGCTCTGCATATAGGCCCAAATCCCGGGCGACATGGGCGGCGGCGGAGTGGCTGTTGAATTCGACCGCCATGCCGATGCGGCCGTGCGGACGGGGCTTCTGCCGGAACAGGCTAATTCCGGACAAGACAAGGGCGGCGAGAAACAGCGCCGAGAGGGCGGCCGCGGCCGCGGTCCTGTGCCGCCTCATGGAGCTACTCCCTGCAGGATGCGCAGGGCTTTCTCCAGGGAGATGCCCACCAGGGCGGCCGCACGGCCGATGGATCCGAGGCGGCCGGAGCCGGCGATTAGCTCAATCGGCCCGGAGCCGGGGCCCGGCGCGCCCTGATTGCCGACAAGCCCCTGTTTTGAAGCCATCTTCATGACCGTTATATATTCATATAGATAACGGTTGTCAAAATAAAACGAAACGGCCCGAGAAGCCCGGGGATTTGATTCCCGCGGGCGCGCGAGAGTTCCCTTTCCGCCGTGCCGATCGAACACATGGCGATGATAGGATGTATTGACCATTCCCGCCGGGCCGAATGTGCGCCGGAGGCCCGGCGGCTTCCAAAGGCAACCCCACGCCAGCCGAGGAAATGCGAGTATCAGAAAACAATCGGAGCCCCTGCGCCCCAACATCAGTATTGACAAGATGTTCGGGCATGCAAAGCAGGCCTCCAGCCAACAGATTCTGGCGAAGAGGCGTCTTTCACAAGCTGGCCAAGCGCCGCAACGGAGTATATAATTTCTTCCCAGCTATCCGCAGCATGGAGGCGTCACCGGTTGCACCCTTGCGTACGCGCATGATTAGCGAGTCCGTCCGATTCAGTCGGATCATTCTTCCCGGAGCGCACAGGTGTCGGGCAGGATCGTCAAGATACCGTTGCTGACTAACTGGGGGCTGGAGTTCAAACTCTTCCTCATACTTTCCTTCCTTCTGCTCACCTTCTTCGCCTTTCTCATGTACATAAACACGAAAGCCTATTCCGACCAGCTCGAAAGCAACGTCATCCAGAACGCGATGCAGGTCAGCGACCTCGTTAAGCGGTCAATGAGCTACTCCATGCTGAAAAACCACAAGGAAGACCTGGCCAGGACCGTGGACAATCTCGGCCTCGAAAAGGGGGTGGAGGGAATCTGGATTTTCGACAAGAAGGGCATCGTCAAAATCGCCAGCAACCACAATCACCTGCTAATGACCGTCGGGAAGGAGGCCGAGCAGTGCATTTTCTGCCACCGCAGCGACGAGGCGAAAGGGACCCTCCCGGTCGAGAACAGGCACAGGGTTCTCAATTCGGCCGCAGGTTACAGGATTATCGGACTCATAAACCCCATCGAGAACGAGACCAGCTGCCACACCGAGAGCTGCCACGCCCATTCGCCCGACGAGAAGCTCCTGGGCCTCCTCGACATCCACATGTCCCTCAAGGACGTGGACAACGGCGTCAGCGCGACGCGGAAGAGAATCATCGCGATATCCTGCGTTCTGGCGATCTTCATCGCTTTCCTGTTGTGGGCCCTCATAAGGGTCCTCGTCCACCGCCCCATTTCGAAGCTGATAGAGGGCACGAAGCAGGTGGCGGGGATGAACCTGGATTACAGGATTGACCTCAATGCGAAGGACGAGCTCGGAGTGTTGGCGGCTTCCTTCAACAGCATGACTGCCGAAGTGAAGAAAGCGCAGAACAACACGATTCTGATGGCGAAGATGGCCTCTCTCGGAAAGCTCTCCGCAATGGTGGCTCACGAGCTGAACAATCCGCTGGCCGGGATTCTGAACTACACCAAGCTCTGCATCCGGAACCTGAACTGCGGGACCGGATCCGGGGACGTCAAGGACACGCTGGAAAACCTGGGGATAATCCGCGACGAGGTCAAAAGGTGCGGCGACATCGTGAATAATCTGCTAATCTACGCGAGGAAGACCGTCGGCAAGACGGCGGTGGAGGACATCAGCCTGATTGTGAAGCGCTGCGTCGAGCTCGTCCGCCACGGTTTCCACGTCAAGAACGTGGCTCTCGAGGCGGATCTGGACGAATCGGGATTGAACGTCCGCTGCGACCGCGACGCCATCCAGCAGATGATCCTGGCGCTTCTGATAAACGCGCTGGAGGCGGTTTCGCAGAACATCGGGCGCGTGAAGGTGCGCACGGCGCGCCTCAGAAACGAAAACAAGGTCCGGATTTCCGTTTGCGACAACGGCCCGGGTATACCCAAGGACATGCTCGCGCGTCTCTTCGAGCCGTTCTCGTCGGGCAAGAGCTCGGAGAAGAACCTGGGGCTCGGGCTTTCGGTCGTCTTCAGCGTCGTGCAGGGGCACGGCGGAACAATCTCGGTGAACTCAACTGAAGGGGAGGGCGCCGAGTTCATAATAGATATCCCGGATAAAAGCCCGTGCGAGAGCGCCCCGAATCCGTGACGCGCCTTCGACTCGCACGGCCTTCATGAGGTCGCACGAAAATGGAAAACAAGGAAATCGGAATCCTGATAGTCGACGACGAGGCTTCCATCCGCGACTCCCTCGTGAAATGGTTCAGGGGCGACGGCTTCCGTGTGGCCGCGGCGGGGAACGCCGAGGCCGCCATGCAGCTGCTCGTCGAGCAGCAATGGGACATCGTCCTCGTGGACATCAAGATGCCGGGCATGGACGGTCTCGAGCTGAACCGCAGGATCCAGGAAATCGACAAGGATATGATTGTGATTATCATCACGGCGTTCGCCACCGTCGATTCCGCAATCCAAGCCATGAAGGACGGCGTTTTCGACTACATCTCGAAGCCCATCGAACCGGACGACCTCAACATCCTTATTCGAAACGCGGTCGAGAAACGGCGGCTGACGAGGGAGAACGTCCAGCTCAGGAGGAAGATAGACAACCTAATCGCTTCGGACTACATCGTCGGCGACTCGCCCCAGATGCAGCGGGTTCTCGAAAAGGTCGCGGCAGTCGCCCAGACCGACGCCACGGTGATGATAAGGGGCGAGAGCGGCACCGGAAAGGAGCTCATCGCGCGGTCGATACACAGCAACTCGAAACGCCGCTACGCCCCCATCATCACCGTCAACTGCGGCGCGTTCACCGAAACGCTCCTCGAAAGCGAGCTGTTCGGGCACGAGAAGGGGGCTTTCACCGGCGCGCAGGGATCGAGGAAGGGGAAGCTTCGGCAGGCCGACAGGGGAACCATTTTCTTCGACGAAATAGGGACCATCAGCATGAAAATGCAGGTCGACCTCCTGCGCGTGGTCGAAAGCAAGCAGTTCACTCCTCTGGGGAGCGAAAAAGCGGTCCTGGTCGATTTCCGGATTGTGAGCGCCACGAACCGCGATCTCGAGCAGGCCGTATCGAAGGGGGAATTCAGGGAGGACCTTTACTTCCGGCTGAACGTTTTTTCAATCCTGGTGCCGCCGCTGCGCGAGCGGGAGGGCGACATATCAATCCTCGCGCGCCATTTCCTCGACCATTTCGCCAAGTCGATGAGCAAACCGGTCCACGGAATCTCGAAGGAGGCCATGGACATGCTCAACCAGTACTCATGGCCCGGAAACGTCCGGGAGCTTCGCAACGTCATCGAAAGGTCCGTAGTCCTGTGCAAGAACAGCGAAATCGGGATAGGCGATTTGTCCTTCCCGTTCAGGTTCAGGTCGGGCCAGATGACGGGCGACTCAATCGACGACATCGAGAAAGCGCACATCGGCAGGGTCCTCGAGCGGACAGAATGGAACATTTCGCGCGCGAGCCAGATTCTCCAGATTGATAGGACCACGCTCTACAACAAGATAAAGAAATACGGGCTCGGCAACGTTACATGAACCAGCGTTTCCTCTACATAATCCCGATTGAGCCGTTTCCCGACGCAGCGCTCATCGGACCCCTGGGCCGCTTCCTCTCCGCAGCCTTCGGCGACGAAATCCGCGTCCAGCATGTCCTGCTCGACCTCAGGGCGGCCTTCAACGCCGAGAGGAACCAGTTCAATTCATCCTCAATCCTCATCGAGCTCCTGCGTTCGGGCCCCCCGGACGCCGTCAGGATGCTGGGCGTCTCCGACTTCGACCTTTTCGTCCCGATACTCACGTTTCTCTTCGGCGAAGCCCAGTTCGGCGGGAAGGCCGCCGTAGTCTCGACGCGGAGGCTGCGCGACGAATTCTACGGGCTCAATCCGAATCCGCAGCTTCTGCAGGAAAGGCTCATGAAGGAGTCGGTGCACGAACTGGGCCACGTCTACGGGCTTCTCCACTGCCCGGTCCAGCGCTGCGTCATGAACGTGTCGGCCAACGTGGATGAAATCGACGCCAAATCAGTTCTTTTCTGCCGCAGCTGCCGCGAGGAACTGCGGTGTCGCAGGAGCGCGCAGCCCTGAATCACTTCGCGTGGCAGTCGTCGCACGCGAACTCCAGTTCCTTGCCCTTGCCGTGGCACGCGTAGCATTTGTCATGCGGGTCTCCGGCCTTCGCGGCGGCCTTCGGCCGGGACCCTCCCGGACGGTGGCAGGACGCGCAGGTCTCCGCACGATGGCATTCTCCGCAACTGCGGCCCGCCTTGTGGCTTTCGTGGTCGAAGCTGACCCGCGGGCCCTTTTCGTATTTCGTGGCGTATTCCACGGTCTTGGGCAAGGCCGAATCGCGTTTTTCCGTCGCGGGTTCTATCCCGCCTTTCGGGGCGTGGCAGAACGAGCAGCCGATTCCGCTTCCCGTCTCGCGATGGCAATCGAGGCATTGCCCGTGATAAGCGGCCTTAAGCCCCGGTTTGCTGATGCCTCCTTCGCTCAAAGGCGACCCATGGCACGCGCTGCAGCGGTTGACCTTCTTTCCGGTCTCATGGTGATGGCACACTGCGCACCCTCCGCCAATCATGGCCATTTCAGCGTGCGCTTTGCAGTCGAACCTGACCGGGCCGTAGAGGCTGGAAAGCCCGTCGATGACCGTGATTCCCGGCGCGTCCGCGGGTTTCAGGCCCTTGAGATTCTCCGGCAGCCCGGAGCGCATGAAACCGGAATCGACAGCGGATTCAGGTATCGCCTTGTAGGCGTTCTTTCCCTCCCCCGAGGCCTGGTAGCAGCCCGATGCTGCCAGGGCCAGGAAAGCGGCCAGGACGGGGATACACATAGACCGGGCGGAATCATGATTCAGGTTTCTTTCATTCATCTGGACGGTTCCTTCCTTTGCACGCATCAAGCGGTCGCAGCGAATCCTTCCGACGCCGGCGCCTTCCAACGCCCGGGCCGTCTTCAACCGCCTTCGGAGCCGGATTCCCCTTCGGAAGCCGGCCTGGTTTTCCCGGTTTGAGTCCATTCCTCCTGTCCACCCAGGAGGTCAACCACGAGCTGGAGGTATTTCTGCTGCGAGAGCACGTCCTTGAGTTTCCGCGTCATCACGCCTCCATCGTGGAAAGTCCGGCCCAGGGCCCCGAGCCGGCCGCTCAAGGCTTCCGACACGCCAGCGTTCACCCAATCCATGGCTTTCATGTACCATGAAAAGACAGCCATCCCGGTCCTGCAATACCGCAAATCCTCCTCAAGGCTTGCGGGCTCGACGACCATGAGCCATCCGTCGGCCATCGGATTCACGGCGAGCATGCCAGGGGAATCCGAAAGTTCCGGGTTGACCGCCCTGACCTGCCCGCTGAGAGGCGACATAATCGAGAAACATCTTTCCTCCTGTATGATTTCGCCGAACGACAGGTTGCGGACGACTTTTTCATCGGGCTTCGGAAGGACAACCGCGTCGACGGACCCGAGCATGGTCATCACGAAATCATCCAGCCCCACGCGCGCCCTGGACGGGCTTTCGACTTTTATCCACGTGTGTCCCGGGTGGTAATGCCAGCTCGAATCGACTTTGAACCGAGAAAGGTGCTCGATGACCGGCGAGATCGCGGAATCGTCGGGCAGGTTCTTTTTGACGGTCTCGGCGTTGCTTCCTCTCAACGCCTGGTCGAGCGGGCAGGATTCGCAGGACATGCCGCGGTCGCAAATCTTGAACGAAATCAGGCCCTCTTCCATCCAGACGCATTTCCTCTCGTCGTCCGGGATTATCGGGTGCCTGTCATGCTTCCCCGGGTCCACCATGGTTCACCTCGCAACGCGGCCGGGTCGCACCTGAATGGCTGCGTTGAAACATGCAATTCAGACCGTCCTGAGAAAATCCCGGACGATTTCCACCCATTTCTCCCTGTCGATGTTCCTTGCCATGCCGTCCACCGGCACACCCCCGTCCTGGTACACGACTCCGAGAGCCCGGTCCGACATGCGGGCCCTGAGCCCGTCCTGGACCTGCCCCATCCATGACCTTGCTACGCGGCCGGTAAGCAGGTTCTTGAGGTTCGCGGAGGTTTTCGGGACCCGGACCTTCATGAGCCATCCGTCCCCGTAAGGGTCCTCGCCTATCTTTTCGGGTTTCCGCAGGACGTCCGCGTTGACCTCGACGATTTCGCCGTCTATGGGCGAGAGCATGTCGATGGACTGCGAATCCACCGCGAGGCTCCAGCCCGTATCGCCCTGGGTCAGGGACGCCCCGGGTTCCGGGACCCGGACCGCCCGGACGCGGCCGACTAGTTTCTGCGCGAAATCGTCGACTCCCACCTTCACGAGATCGCCGCCTTCGGGCCGGGCCCAGGCGTGCCCCTGGTGGTAGAAAAGCTCGTCGGGAAGCCTGAACCAGTCCTCGACAGCGCCGGCGGCGCGGGCTTCCCGCGCCGCGCCGCCCGCACGGGCGGGACGATTCAGGAATCGCCAGAACGGGATGAACAGCAGCAGCATTCCGATAACGAGTAGGTATTCGACGCCTTTGGTCGCGAAGATGTCGATGAAGAAGATGTCTTCCAAGGAATCACCTCTAATCTTTCATTCCGCGCGCCCCGCTCCGGCGTGACCCGATTCCACCGCCCATTCCGGCGGGTCCCGCAGGACGGGCATCCGGAGAACAATCCACCTGAACACCCACATGTGCATGAAGATAATCGTCAGCGTGACCGCTATCTCCATCCAGGACGGGAAGTGGCGCTCTGCCCAGGGGACGTACCATTTATAGGCTATCATCACGTAAGCCAGACGGTTCACGATGATGCCGAGCATCGATATCACGGCTGCGGCCCTGATTACCGCGACGTTTCTCGCCCTGACCCCCTTGATGAACATGAGGCCCGGGACGGCGACAAGGCCGACGACTTCCACGAGGAACAATGCCCCCATCGGAGTCGCCAGGAACGGCCAGTGCCGCCCGTGCGTGAGAACCAGGACCTTCAGGAAGAAATACGCGAACATCGCCACCGCGCAGCCCTTCCCGAGCCCGACAACGATTCCGTCTATCGAGCGCAGGTATTTCGCCGGGAGCTGGCTTCGGTACCACCTGCGGACGACGGCCTCGATGAAAATCGTCACCGACAGGCCCGAGAATATGCTCGATACAAGGAACATCACCGGAATCCACTCCGAGTACCACAGAGGGTGGATTTTCGCCTTGGCCATGATGAACAAGGCGCCCAGGCCCGACTGATGGAGCGTAGAGAGCGTTATTCCGAAAATCACCGCTCCCAGTGTTAGCGCACCCAGCATTCTCCTGATTCTCCTCAAACCCAGCCATTCGGCCACCGCCGGCGAGAATTCGAGGAAAGCGGCGAGCATGTAGAGAAGGAAGTGCCACGCCACGAGGAAGAGCACCGAGTTCACGCCGAACCTGTTCCCGATTATCGGATTGAATATGTTCCACCAGCGGCCGAGGTCGAGGAAAATCGCGCTCGCGTAGAACATATACGCGAGGAAACCGTTGAGCACCGTGATTCGGATGATGAGATGGTATTTCTCCTCGTTCAGGACGTAGACGACGAACGTGAGAATGTAGGCGCCCGCAGCGAAAGCGACGCCGACCATGACCAATATGCCAATCCAGATGCCGAGGGGGAATTCCTGGCTGGCCCCGCCTATGGCCCCCAGGCCGAAAGCGAGGCGGTACAGCACGACGGCCCCGCCAATCAGTATTATCGGCGCCGTTATCGCGTTGAACGGCGTCAGGAGCCTCCCCTTCGGCTTGAGCTCGCTGAGAACGAAGGCGACCAGGCTTCTGAGGCTCGTCTTCTCTGCCGGAAGTATCGTGCTGCTCAACTGACTCCTCCTTGGCGTCTTGCATGCCCGGCACAAGCGTGCCCGGGTCGAACAATCAATCCTTGCCGTTTCCGCCGTTGTTTCTGCGCCTCGTGAGCCGGAACAGGCCCATGAGGATTGCGGGCCACAGTATCAGTATCACCGGCACGCTGAAGAGGAACCCCTTGCTGTACTCGGGGTAGGGCGTGTTGCCGAGGTCCGTCCTGAATCCGAGCTGCTCGAAAGGCACGGACGACAGGTACATGAAACTCGTGCCTCCGACGTCGCGGAGACCATATATCTGATGGATGTACCTCTCCGGGAACTGGGCCATCCTCTTCTGCGCCTCGACCACGAGCTGCCTCCTCGTGCCGAATACGAGAGCCTCCGTCGGGCATGCTTCCACGCATGCCGGCTGCTTCGCGTCCGTGAGCCTGTTCCAGCACATGTCGCATTTCTGGAGTTTCGGGGCCGTCTTGTCGTATTCGAACATCGGGACGTCGAAGGGACAGGAGACCATGCATATCCTGCAGCCCATGCAGTTGGGATTCCAAACGACGGGCCCTTCCTGCTTCTTCTCCATGGCCTTCACGAGGCAGGCTGCCGCGCACGCGGGCTGGTTGCAATGCATGCATTGCTTCTTCACGTAGACCGGGCCGCGTTCCGTCATGCGGCGGTCAATCACGGTCAATTGCGTCGGCGAGGTCTTCCTCGGTTTTTCGAATACGGCATTGTCGTCCAGAGTGGCGGGAAGCGGGAGCGAATGCGCTCCGGCGCAAGCCTGCTCGCAGCGCCTGCATCCGATGCATCGCGTGGTGTCGACAAGGACGCCGATGAACTCGTTCCCGCCCGCCGCCTGTTCCGATGCGCCGGCAAGCCCGGGCGCCAGGCCGGTTCCGGCCGCAGCGGCGAACACGAGTCCGGCTTTTCTCAGGAAGTCCCTCCTTCCGAACGATGAGATTGGGCCCGCCCCGGATGCTTCGGCACTGCACAGGAGGTATTTTTGCAGTTCACCCGAATCAAGGAATCCTTCGCGCATGAGAGCGAGCTGTGCCTCGATACGTTTCATTTTCATCAGACGGCTCCTAACCCTGACGAACCGGAACCGGACAGGCGCAGCGGTTACGGCTCGTCCTGGATAAATCCTGTCGGGGTTGATTCGCTCGAAATGAAAGCTCAACACGAGCGAATGAACCTTGTCCCTCGTTCGCATGCACGAGCAAACCGCATGCCAAGTCGAACCGGGTATCGGGGCACGGCCGGGGTCGGCTTCTCTGAAAAAGGAAAAGCGCGACATTAATATCTGCGTAGACCAGCAACCTATCGCGTTCCCGGCCTCGAAGTCCATTTTGCAGCAGGGCCGGATTATTGCGAATGCGCCATAACCAGGGTTTTTCGTGCCGAGACGCGGCAACGCAGTGAGGGAATATTCGACATGCATGCGGTATTTTTCGACACCAGAACGTTCGTCAGGTGTGGCTAATCCCCACGTTTCCCATGTATGTAAGCGAAACTCAATCATTTCCGCAGCGGTATGGAAATTGCTTAGTAAATTGCCGCGTCAGCGCTTTTGAAGGAGACGAAAAATGACGTATGAGCACGGAATGGAATCGAAGATTCAGAAAATATGCTGGAGCATATTCATGTTCCCCTTGGTGATCCTCTTCGGCGTGTTCGTATTATTCACGTTCTATTTCACGCTGCTGCCGCTGATTTCCATTTTTCAGTTGTTCAGGTTCATCCTGGACAGGAATTTCCGCGAAAGCATAGTCCACGCGACCCCGGAAGGGATAGCGGTCTATTTCCACAGGGGGCACACGTGGTTGAAGCCCGAGGACGGAATTGTCGCCGTCGGGCCGGACGGGTTCGCGAGCGCGATCGCGGGGGGCGGAGTCCGCGAAATCGAGCATTCAAGGGTGGGAACCGAACTCAAGTCGGGAGATCCCGTCTGGAAGTTCAAGTTCGACAGGAGGGCTATTGAACAGTTCGTGCCGGTCGGAGGGACGGTAATCGAGGTGAACAAGAAGCTACTCATGGACCCTTCGCTTCTCGGCAGATCGCAGGCGGAGGACCTCTGGATTGTCAGGATTAAACCGAACAGGGCTATCGGAGAGCTCAAGGATTTCCTCACGCTTTCGAACTTCAGGAATTGGAACAACAGCGTCAGGGACAGGATTATGTCCCGGTATTGCCCCGAGGCGGGAGCCGTGCAGGCGGATGGCGGAGACTGGGCTCCGAAACTCGCAAGCCAGCTCAGCGACGCCGAATGGGAAGATCTCGTATCCCGGGAATTCGAAGCAATAAATTGAAGCGGCAATCGCCGGCTCGAAAAAAGTCGAAAGGCCTTTTTCCCGCAGCCGGCTAATCGGGCGCTCTCACTCGGCGCTCTTCTCGAGCGCGAGTTCGAGTCCTCCTATGGACTCGCCCTCGAGGGGCGCGAGGATTTCGAAGAAGTCCGGGCCGTGTCCGGGGGATTCCACGGACAGGAAAAGCCTGCCCTTCGCGCATTGAATCGAGAAGGAGCCGTCCGCGGTGTAGACGGACATCCCGCCGGCATAGACACGTTCCCCGTCCGCGGTCTCGCGGAAGATTTTCAGGTTGACCTGCCTCTGGACCTCCCCGTCGGCCGCCGACCGGACGGTCCCGCGGATTGTGACGAGCTTCTCGAGGACGAAGCGGACGGCGGATGCGGGGAGCCGCTGCTCGAAGCGGGCGGTGAGGTAGCCGGGCTTCGACGCCTGGACCGTCACCGTCTCCTGCAGGATTGCATCCACGCCGAAGGACCCCGACGCGTCGGCCGTCACGCTTCGGATGGTGCGGCCGGGCGCCATGACGTACACCGAAGCCCCGGGTATCGGGCTCCCGAAGCTGTCGGAGACGGTCCCTGAAAACCCGTTCTCCCCGGGTTCGTTGAGTTCCAGGACGATTTCCAGGTTCTTCACGGCTTCGCCGCTCGAGACGTTCAGGGTCTTGACTGCAGGCTTGTATCCGGTGGCCAGCGCGACGATTCCGGCCTCCCCGGCGGGGACGGCGGGCAGCGAGAACGCCCCGCTGCCGTCGGTCCGGACCGAGACGAAGCCGCAGCGGACCTCCGCGCCCTTGAAGGGCATGCGATCATGCCCGAGGACCCGGCCCTGCACGGAGGCGAACGAGGCGGCCGACACGGGGATGCCCAGTTCCACGCGTGCGAGGACCTGGCCGAAGGAAAGCTTCACGCAGACGGCCCGTGTGAAGTCGATACCCTTCGGGAGGTTGAGGGCGTTGTGATAGTTCGCAATCAGCCTGTATTCGCCCTGCAGGAGCTCCGCAATCTCGAATGCGCCGTCAGGCCCGCTCACGGCGGCCTTGACGAGCATGCCGAAATGCACGACCGGCCCTTCGGGCGCTTCCCCCGGCCGCGTCCTGTAGACGTCCGCGCCTGCGATCGGCCGGCCGCCGGAGTCCACGACCCGGCCGGAAATCCCGCAGTTCCCCTTCGGGGGCGGCTCAGGAGCCCACTTGCTGTACCCGGCCGGGGCTATTCCAATGCCCGGGCCGCCGCTCCCTGTGCTGAGAGCGGTCCTCTGCTCCGGAGGCTCCCCTTTCGCCAGGCCGGCGTCCCATGAGACCCGCTGCGCCCGGGGTTTCTGCTGCGGCAGGGCAGGCTCCGCTGGTCCGGGCCCGGCAGGGACCTTCCCCCCGCCCTTGCCGGCTTCTGCCGGGGGCTCCGTGGAAGGTGAGGCAGGTTTGCCATGCGACGCCGGAACCGCGCGGCGGGCCCCCACAGCCGGCGGCTCTGCGGAATGGAACGCGGGGGCCGGAACCTCGGCAGGGACGATGCCAGCAGCCCCCTGCCCGGTGCCGAACAGGCCTGCGGCCGACCCCAGGCCGAGGAAAACACCGCTGCACAGGGCCACGGCCGCGGCGGCTATCGCCAGCGAAACCTTGCTCATGCCTGCCGACTCCGCCGCAGCGCATGCGGCCCCGGCCGCTCCTCCTGCCCCAAGCCCCGCAGCTGCGGGCAGCGCTTTCAGGGCCGCGATGAGCGTTTCCGGGACCGCAGGGGCCTGGATGCCTTGCAGCAGGGGGATAAAGGCCAAAGCAGGGATGCTTTTGCCGTCCCTGCAGACGACGGACCTAATCTGATCGAGCCCCCGGCTCACCCTGCTCTTCGCCGTCCCTTCGGGGACTCCCGTGGCCTCGCCAATCATGGCGTAGGTCATCCCTTCCATGTAATGCAGGACCACGGGGATTCGGTTCTCAACCGGCAGTTCGCCGATTCGTTCCTCGATTTTCGCAGCGAGCTCCCTGCGATCCTGTTCCGAGAGGGCTTCGCTCCGCTGTGCGTCTTCAGGCCCGTTCACCGCAGCCACTCTCCTTTCTCTTTCATCTCTCCTGGTCCTGGTACGGACCGCCTTCAGGGCCGTGTTCACGGTGATTGCCGCAATCCAGGCCCTGAACGACCGGTCCACCGTGTACCGTCCGAGGAGCGTCGTCAGCCGGAGGAAAACGTCCTGGGTCACGTCCTCCGCCTCATGGTGGCTTCCGGTGATGCGGAGGGCCACGTGGAAGACGAGCCCTGCATGGCGGTCAACCAGGGCCCCGAAGGCCGAGGCATCGCCATCGGACGCGAATCTGCGAGCCAGTTCGAAATCAGTCGCCGTCATTCGGTCTCCCGGTCCGGGCTACAGGGACTTGAGGATCTCCGCTGCAATCTTCGAGTAGTGCTCCGCCTCCTTCAGGGCCACGGCCATGTTGAGGAGGTTGCGCGCCTGTTCGATGCGCCGCGCCCGGATCGCCGTCAGGGCTTCCTCGACAATCTTCCCTGCGTCGATTTCCAGGAGGCCGTTCTTGGCCCGCGTCTTGAACTCGTTCCCGGTCTTGCTGTCGGTCAGCGCGCGGAAACCCTTCTCCGCCTGGGCCCACTTGCCTGCCAGGGCCGAAGCCATGGCTTTATTGTACTCCTCGCGCGATTCTATATGAACGACGCGATCGCGGGCCTGACGCACGCGCGGATTGTCGTCCGCCCTCTTTGCCAGGGCTTTCACCTGGTCGTCGGCCTTCTTGAGGGCTTTCCGCAATGCGTCCGCAAAGGTCTTCCACTGCAGACCGGGGTCCGAAGTCTGGAAGAGGGGTTTGCGGTCGATGTCGAGCAGGACCACGGTCGGAGCCTTGTCCGTCCTGACGGGCAGGTGGTTCCCGTAGGAGTCCAGCTTGCGCACGTCAGCCACGGTGCAGATGAACTCGCGCGCGAGTTCGACGACCTCCTTTTCCCGGAAGACCTCGTTGAAGTACCGCATGGTCGCCTTCACTTCGTCGTCGCTCGACCAGACACCCGGCTTCATCTCGACGGCGTACCTGGCGAAGAAGAGGATGGTCGGCTTGACGGACAGCTGGGGTTCGCCGTCCCTGCCGGAATCCGGCTTGCCTTGCCCGGGACCCGAGGGTCCGGGCTGCCCGGAAGGGCTCCCGGAAGGCGAAGGCGCAGGGCTCCGGCCCGGGTCGGCTCCCGACGGGGACGGCGGCGCTGCTCCGGGCGTGCCGGGCTGGGACGGCCCGGGCGCGGGTTTGGGCTCGGGCGCGCCCGGCGGCGCCCATGGAATGCCGGAAGGCTGACCCGGGGCGAAGGATCCGCCGCCGATTCCGACCACTTTCCCGCCGGCCGGAGGCGCCGACCCGCCCCCTCCGACACCCATGCCAATGGCGAAGGCGGCCTGGGCCGCAAACGCCGGCATTGCAATAAGCACGACTACGAGAACCGCCGTCTTTCTCATGAAACGTCCTCCTCTTGTACGTTTGCGATTTCCAGCGCCACTGGAATTGAATCCCCGCCCGAGGGGGAATCGTTCCGGATATTCCGGTTTTCCCCCAGGAAAATCCGGATTCGCAATGTTCGGATTAATGACTAATCCCCCTCACCCTTTTCTTCTCCACCTCGGAGACGGGGAGGGTAATTGCTTGTCTAGCCATGAGTTGCGAAATATGGATGTATTGACCATTCCCGCCGGGCCGAATGTGCCAGGTTTGCCCAATCTGTACTGTCCTTATAAGAGTCGTAAATCCTGCATCCGAGGGGATTTCCAACTTTTCCTATGTTCTTCCCAATCAATATCGTCAAGCCGGT